>NZ_DYYK01000121.1:0-20071 GCF_020741705.1 Bacteroides coprosuis | reverse complement strand
GGTAAAATTAAGCGAACTACTTCGAGTAACATTTGAGAATCTTGCATAGCTTTTGTTTTTTCTACAAAGATAATCTTTTTGATGTTCCCCCCCTGCTTTTGCAGGTGATCCAGTATATCTTTAAATTCTTTTAAAGAAGTGATTAATAAATCATACAGTGAATAATAATTCTACTCTTTTGAAAATAAACAAAAAGGTCGATGACCTATTCAACCTCTATCGAATAGTATAAAATTTAATAACCTTTTCATGAAAAGGTTGTTTACTCTAAAAACAGCCTAGTCCTGTTAATTCTAATATCTCTCTTAATGGAGGGATCTTTTGATCATAACACCGATATAGCAAAGACATATCGGTGTCAAAGCATCACCATATCCGTATCATAATTACAATAAATTCTAGCTTTAAGCTCAAATACAAAACGATTTAAATCATTTTGATATATATCAAGAATATAATTACGTGTGATTTACATCATACATAACAACAACTGAGCACAGCTATTGTAGCTTTAAAGTTTTTATTAACTTATTCATGCATATACAAAAAAATAGGACTTCCTTGCGGACAGCCCTATTTAAAATTATTATTTAATATTCTCTTAAGATTTAGTAAGCTTCACACTAATACTATCACTAAGCATAGGTTTAAATGCTGGAGAAAGGATGTTTTTATAAATAGTATTTCCTTTTAAGATACCCACAGCTTCATCCACCTCTTTATCTTGCTTTAAGCGCTCTATAGTACTACCTTTTTGAAAATAATAACGCTTTACTATTTCGAGAGACAAGATATGCTTAATATCCTTAGAGAAATAATCTAAGTCTTTATCTATATTATGCGATAGTTTCTTTTCTAATGCTTCAAACTCTGATTTAGATTCCTCTAGATAACCCTCAAACTCAGCTATCTCCTTTAAGCTAGAGAGAACCTTTTCACTCTGTTGATCATATTTAAAATCTTTACCCTTTATGTATTCTTTAAACTCTTGGTAATCTGCTTCAGAAAGAGCAAAATCTTTAGCTGGAGCTATTTTTTTATGCTTTAAGCAATAATCAGTAGCATAATTAAAAATATGATTCTCTGTAACAAGATAAAATAAAATATTCGGGAGTTTATCTTGCTTTACCTCTATATCAGGCATAATACCAGCACCATCTTTTACTTCACGACCAATCGAAGTATGGAATACAGTCATCAAGCTATCAGGTATTCGCTCTACTTTTCCATCTGCATCTCTATGCGAATAATCAATAGCCTGAACGCAACGCCCACTAGGGATATAGTATTTAGCCGATGTAAGCTTCATATTCGCACCATAAGGCAAGGCTCTAGGAATTTGGACCAAACCCTTTCCGAACGTTTTACTACCTATTACAACACCTCTATCAAGGTCTTGTAATGAACCCGCTAAAATTTCTGCAGCAGAAGCCGTAGAGCCACCAACTAGTAAAACAATTGGTATTTCTGTATCTAATGGTTGGTTCTTTGTAACATAAGTATTAGATGCTTGTTTTATCTTCCCTTTGGTAGTAACAATTGTATCTCCTTTGGGTACAAAGTAATTAACTATTTCTACAGCTTCATCTAACAAGCCTCCTCCATTACTTCTTAAATCAATAATCAAAGACTCAATTCCTTGGTTCTTTAAATCCACAAACGCTTTTTTAAAATCTGCTGCTGGTGTTCCAGAAAAGCTAACAAACTCAATATATCCAACTTTATCTTTTAGCACTCCATAATATGGGATAGTTGGCAACTGTATCGATTTACGAGTAATGGTAAAATCTAAAGGTTTTTCAACTCCTGGACGCTTCACCTTAAGAACAAAGTTTGTACCAATCTCTCCTCTTAGCATTTCACTAACTTGCTGATTATCTTTATCAGAAAGAACAGTATCATCAATCTGCAGTAATATATCGCCCACTTTTAATCCAACTTCTGCAGCAGGCATACCTTCATAGGGCTCTGCAATAACGGAGTATTTATTTTTTGGATCATAAGATATGATAGAACCTATTCCTCCATAAGAACCTTTTATCATCTGCTCTAGCTCACTTTGATCGTCGGCAGGATAATATGAAGTATGAGGATCTAAAGAATACAACATAGCATCAATTGCACGCCTAATAGTAACGTTTGGATCTATTGTATCCACATAAAACATATCTAGCTCTTTAACAATAGAATTAAATATGTCTAAATTCTTAGCTACCTCAAAATTGTGATCTTTTTCAGCTCTAAAAGAGAAAAACACAGCTATACCTACAACAACAGATAAGGATATAACTAATTTCTTTATACCATTTTTCATAAAAAATATTTTTGGTTTACATAAACTCTAGTTTTTATCTATGCATAATAACATCTATCTTCTTCAAAATGTTACTCCATGCAGTATCTATTAACGAAGTTCCAACAACTTCAATAACATGACCAGAAAGAAGAGAACCAATTTCTGCACATTTTAAAAGATTAATTCCACTAATATATCCGTAAAGGAAACCTGCTGCAAAATAATCTCCAGCTCCAGTTGTATCTAATACACTTCTATTATTTAAAGCCTTAGCATGCTTGCAAACCCCATCACACATTACATATGAACCATTTGCACCCACTTTTACTACCGCAATGCTGCATCTCTTTGCAATATAATCTAAGGCTTCCTTCGGATCTCTTAATCCAGAAAAGGCAAAAGCCTCTTCTTCATTAGCAAAAACGATATCAACATAGTTTTCTACTAAGTAAGTGAAAAATTCTAGGTCTTCAGCTACAATATTATAACTCGCTAAGTCAATACATACTTTTACGCCCAATTCTTTAGCTAATTTAACAGCTTTAAGAATTAAATCATGATTTTGTACTAAATAACCTTCTACGTATAGAATATCGTAACCACTATAAATATCATTATGAATATCATAAGCAGACAATTCAGCTGCAGCACCAAGGAAAGTACCGAAAGTACGCTCACCATCAGGAGAAATAAAGGTAGATGCAACACCTGAATTATGCTGTTCATCTATCAATAACTTTGTCTCAATTCCTTTTTTTTTAAATGATCGTTCAAAAAATGTACCAAAATGATCTGAACCAATTTTACCAATAAAACCGACGGGGGTTTGAAGAGATGCAAGAGCTAGTATTGTGTTAGCTGCCGAACCACCAGTAGCTTGATAGGTATCCATTCGGGATAAAATATTTTTTAATTCAATAAATTTTTCTGTGGTTATTAATTGCATACTTCCTTTAGGCAATTCAATCTCTTTCAGGAGGTTATCATTCTCCAAGATGACTAAGATGTCTACCAAAGCATTTCCCAAACCAATTATTTTACTCATTTTTGATATTTTTTTCACAAAGATATTGCATATTTCAAAAAAACCTATTACTTTTGCAACGCATTTGAATAAAAAAACACTCTTCCTTAGCTCAGTTGGTTAGAGCATCTGACTGTTAATCAGAGGGTCCTTGGTTCAAGTCCAAGAGGAAGAGCTTTTATCAAATCAAGAATATAAATTCAATATTCTTCCTTAGCTCAGTTGGTTAGAGCATCTGACTGTTAATCAGAGGGTCCTTGGTTCAAGTCCAAGAGGAAGAGCAAAAAGAGTAAACTTAATTTAGTTTGCTCTTTTTTATTATATAACTCTTTATGCGTACAACAAGCAGAAAATCATAGTACAAGTATTCATTAATATTCTTCTCCTCAACCAAGTCTAAGCGACACACATTCTCAACATAACTATTTTTTCTACACTATATATTATTGCCACTTGAGATGTAAGAAGTAAACATCTCCACACTTTTCATTGTTTTATCATATAGTAACACTAAAACTTAAGAAAAATGAAGAAATTAATGGTATTAGTTTGTGTTTTAATGCTAGGCATTGGAACTAGTTTTGCTCAAAAAGGAGCTAAATCTTTAGGTGTAAATGTAGGATATGGTACAGAAATTGAGAATGTCGGTATTGGAGCAAAGTTCCAATATAATATTCTTGACGATATCCGATTAGAGCCGTCACTTAACTTTTATATGAAAAAAGACGGGTTAAGTATGTGGGATTTAAACCTAAATGCTCACTATCTCTTCCATCTTACAAGTAAATTTAATGTTTATCCTCTAGCAGGTATCACTTATACTAGCTGGAAACAAGATTTAAAAATAGAAAGTGTGGGGTCAGAAACCAGTAATAAGTTTGGAGCGAACGTAGGTTTAGGAGCTGAATATTTTTTAAGCAACAACTTTGTTGTTAACTTAGATATCAAATATCAAGCTATAAAGGATTTTGATCAAGCTGTATTTACATTTGGAGCAGCATATAAGTTTTAAAAACTCAACTTAAACTTATTAATATACAGAACGTTTGCTTACCTTAGTAGGCAAACGTTTTTTATTAAATATTCACAAATAGAGCTCAACAAATATTAAAATTAATTGCTATATTGAGTATTGATTAAATTGCATTGTAATTGCCTATTAACTAAGAGGCAGTCGATTAAAGAAAGAATTCTTTAATTGTTTTTGTATAATCGATGTTTTCATCTATTTTTGCATTTATATAATCTAAAATTAACTGACATTTATAGTTCAAACAATTAAATAATTTTAAAATCAATCATTTATGTGGTTAAAGAATTCATCTATAGGTAGGAAAGTGGTGATGAGTGTTACTGGTATCGCCCTTGTCCTATTTTTAACGTTTCACATGGGGATGAACCTTGTTGCAGTATTCTCGAACCCAGACTACACAGATCCATTGAATAATGGTTACAACCAAATTTGCCACTTTTTAGGAGCAAACTGGTACGCACTTGTAGGAACACTAGGTCTTGCTGCATTATTTATCATTCACATCATTTATGCAATATGGTTAACAATCCAAAACCGTAAAGCTCGTGGTAATGAAAGATATGATGTTGTAGAAAGAAGAGAAACTGTGAAATGGGCATCACAAAACATGTTCGTTTTAGGTCTTATTGTCGTTATTGGTTTAGGTTTGCACCTATTCAATTTCTGGTACAATATGCAATTTCAAGAAATTTTAGGTCATGAGACTGCTGTAACAGCAATAGGTAATGTTGCTGTTTATGATGGATACCAATTTATTAAATTGGCTTTCGCAAATCCTATTTACACAGCACTTTATGTTGTATGGTTAGTAGCTTTATGGTTCCACCTAACTCATGGTTTTTGGAGTGCTATCCAAACTATTGGTTGGAGCAATGATCTATGGATTAATCGATGGAAAACAATCTCAAACATTTACTCTACAATCATTGTAGTATGTTTCTTATTTGTAGTTGTTTGGTTCTACGTCGGTAGCTTATAATTATAGCTATAAACCATAATAAAGTATTTTATAACAAGCATTAAAATTCTAAATTGCATTATGACTAAGTTAAATTCTAAAATACCTGCAGGACCATTAGCTGAAAAATGGCATAATTACAAGAATCACCAGAAGTTGGTGAATCCTGCAAACAAGCGTCGTCTTGACATTATCATTGTTGGTACAGGTTTAGCTGGAGCTTCAGCTGCAGCTTCTCTTGGAGAAATGGGCTTTCATGTAAAGAACTTTTGTATTCAAGACTCACCTCGTCGTGCACACTCAATTGCAGCACAAGGTGGTATCAACGCTGCTAAAAACTATACAAATGACGGTGACTCAGTATACCGTTTATTTTATGATACAATTAAGGGGGGTGACTACCGCGCTAGAGAATCAAACGTATATCGTCTAGCCGAAGTATCTAACGCCATCATTGACCAATGTGTTGCTCAAGGTATTCCTTTCGCTCGTGAATATGGTGGTACACTTGCAAATCGTTCTTTCGGTGGTGCTCAAGTATCTCGTACATTCTATGCACGTGGTCAAACTGGACAACAATTACTTTTAGGTGCTTATTCTGCTTTAATGCGTCAAGTACATCTAGGAACAGTTGAACTTTATACACGTCACGATATGCTCGACCTTGTAGTGATTGATGGCCGTGCTCGTGGTATTATCTCACGTAACCTTGTTACTGGTGAAATAGAACGTTTCTCTGCTCACGCAGTCGTTATTGGCACAGGAGGCTATGGTAACGCATTCTTCCTATCAACTAACGCAATGTCATCAAACGGCTCAGCAGCCATCCAATGTTACAAAAAAGGTGCTCTTTTTGCTAACCCTTGTTATGCTCAAATCCACCCAACATGTATTCCAGTTAATGGTGACAAACAGTCTAAATTAACATTGATGTCTGAATCACTTCGTAATGATGGACGTATTTGGGTTCCTAAAAAACTAGAAGACGCTAAGGCTCTTCAAGCTGGAACAAAACACCCAAATGATATTCCTGACGAAGATCGTGACTTCTATCTAGAACGTAGATACCCTGCATTCGGGAACCTTGTTCCTCGTGATGTAGCTTCTCGTGCTGCTAAGGAACGTTGTGATGCTGGTTTCGGTGTGAATAATACTGGACTTGCAGTATTCCTTGATTTCAAATATGCTATTGATCGTCTTGGTAAAGATGTTGTTGCTGACAGATATGGTAACCTATTCGATATGTATGAAGAAATTAAGAATACAGATCCATATACTTCTCCTATGATGATATTCCCAGCTATCCACTACACAATGGGTGGACTTTGGGTAGATTACGAATTAATGAGTAATATCCCTGGCTTATTCGTAATTGGAGAAGCTAACTTCTCAGACCACGGTGCTAACCGTCTAGGAGCTTCTGCTCTAATGCAAGGTCTTGCAGATGGTTATTTTGTTCTTCCTTATACAATTCAAAACTACCTTTCTGACCAAATTCAGGTACCAAGATTCTCTACAGATCTTCCAGAATTTGCGAATGCAGAAAAAGCAGTAAAAGATAAAATTGAAAAACTAAAATCTATTAATGGAAAACGTTCTGTAGACTCTCTGCACAAAGAATTAGGTCTTATTATGTGGGACTTCGTTGGAATGGGTCGTACTGCAGAATCTCTTAAAACAGCTCTTGTAAGATTAAAAGAGGTGAAAAAAGAATTCTGGGCAAACGTTCGTATCCCTGGTGGAGTTAATGAACTAAACGTAGAACTTGAAAAAGCTTTACGTGTAGCAGATTTCATTGATGTTGGTTTACTTATGGCTCATGATGCTCTTATGCGTGAGGAATCATGTGGTGGCCACTTCAGAGAAGAACACCAAACAGAAGAAGGAGAAGCTCTTCGCCATGATGATAAATTCTTCTTCGTTGGTTGTTGGAAATACACTGGTGAAGATACAGACCCAGAACTTATTAAAGAAGACTTAGTGTACGAAGAAACTAAAGTTCAAACACGTAACTACAAGTCATAATTTTAGTTTAATCAAAAAAAGAAATTCTTACAATGGATAAAAATATAAGTTTTACACTAAAAGTTTGGCGTCAAAAAGGACCTAAGGCTAAAGGTGCTTTCGAAACATTCCAAATGAAAGATATTCACCAGTCAGTGTCTCTTCTTGAAATGCTTGATATTTTAAACGAGCAGTTAATCAATGATGGAAAAGAGCCTATAGTGTTTGACCACGACTGTCGTGAAGGTATTTGCGGTATGTGTTCTTTATACATCAATGGTCACCCTCATGGACCTGGTACAAGAGCTACTACTTGCCAAGTTTACATGCGCCGTTTCAATGATGGCGATACTATAACTATTGAACCATGGCGTTCGGCTGGTTTCCCTGTAATTAGAGACCTTATGGTTGATCGTAGTTCTTATGACAAGATCATTCAAGCAGGAGGTTATGTAAGTGTTAATACAGGTGCACCTCAAGATGCTAATGCAATATTGATACCAAAAGACATCGCTGAAAAATCTATGGATGCAGCATCATGTATTGGTTGTGGATCATGCGTAGCAGCTTGTAAAAATGGTTCAGCAATGCTTTTCGTTTCAGCAAAAGTTAGCCAACTAAACTTGTTACCACAAGGTAAAGCTGAAGCAGCAAGACGTGTTAAGGCTATGGTAGCTAAAATGGATGAACTAGGATTTGGTAACTGTACAAACACCCGTGCTTGTGAAGCAGAGTGTCCTAAAGGAATCTCTATCAGCAATATTGCTCGTCTAAATAGAGAATTTATAAAAGCTAAATTGAAAGACTAATTTTTCAATATAGACACAAAAAAAGCCTCAAGAATTCTTGAGGCTTTTTTATTTTCACTATATAACTTATTTATGGAATGTTATTTCAAATGGGTTTTTAAGTGACACTGAATACTCTTTCAAGTATTTACGAAAACTATCAAGACTTCTAAAACCGTATTTACTCCAACCGAAACCAGTGTAATAAATCGTAGCATATGTTGGATGTATCTTAGTCAAAGCTATTGTATTGGAAAATGTATTCGTTTTCTCACGAATAGGGTTAGTATAATCATAAGTATTAACCAAAACTGAATCAATACCAGCAGGAATAATAGCACCTAAATAAATGATTCCATTTTCTTCATCTTCTGGCTCTTCATACAGAAGGAAATTATTTTCGTAATCCACTACTGTAGAATCTTTAGTATCTAGTCTTTTAACAAAACCAACAGCCATCTGCTGATCTTTATCTGGTTGATAAGTTTGTTCTATGCGAGTAAGCTGACTATTAACATCTAAGCTAATACGCTTTACATCTGATATATTTTCTTCACCTACTTCTATGAATGGGTATTTTAAAAGGAAAGTAACTCTAAGAGGTCCTTCATCTAATATCTCATAGCTATCATAATTCTCATTAAGGAACAAAGAATCATTTACAAACAGTCCATTAGCTCCAGCACCTAGAGATCTACCAACATTATAAGGATCACAGCCTTCACCTGTATCTTTATGATAAGAAGAAATCTTATTGATATCTTCATAATACCATTTATCTAATACTAGGCTATCTGTGCGTTTTAAGAAAATATCTAAACCATTACTTGGACCATCATTTTGAATTAATTCTTTTCCATAAAAACGGAAACCCACTCTATTGTTTTCCCAAGAAAAATCACCTTTTCTTTCTGGTCTAAACTTTCCTTCAACTTGAGAAGCAAAGGTTCTCTTCTCTCCAGTTTTAATAATAAATTGACGACTTGAATTAGCCTTTAAATTCGGTTGGAATATTAGCAAACCATTATATGTGATCTGAGAAGGATAAACAACTCCTTGATCATCAGTAATGACTAAACCTACTTCATTACGCCACTTCATATAGTTTTGAAGTTGTAATACTGGAATTTCAACTAATTCCTCTGTTCTATCGAAATCTAGATTATTGGAAATAGTAATATTTACTTGATCACTAGTAGGGGTACAACTAGTCATAAAGAAACAACTGAGCATAAATAACATTGAAAAATAGAAGCTCTTCATTATAAAATGTTTTGTATTAATTAGTTTGTTAGTTCACACAATACACAAGTGGTAGTTTAAGCATAACCTGCTACAGCTACATACCTGGGTGTACTTGAGATCCTGCAAATGTATACAAAATGTAATAAAAAACTCAGAATGTAGCTATAACAAATGGTAAGTTCCTCCTGCTAATGCTTTAAGAACACCTTTCATTTCCAATTCAAAAAGTGTTGTATGCATCGTCTGAATGGGAATATTACATAGAACAACAAGATTATCAATTTGAAGATCTCCTCTTAATTGTAACATTTCTATTACATTTCTCTCTCGACTATTAAGATTTAAACTAGAAATATCTCGATGAATAGGCTTTGTAACTTTTTGTTTTTCAGAGCTACTAGACCACCCTAAGGCATGTATAATATCTTCAAAAGACTCAAACAGCTGAGCTTTATTTTCTTTTATAATCTGATTACAACCCTCTGAGTAAGTATCAGAACAACGCCCTGGCAAAGCAAAGCAATCTCTATTATAACTATTTGCAATATCTGCAGTAATTAATGAGCCTCCTTTTAGAGCAGATTCAATAACTATTGTTGCATCACTAAGCCCTGCAATAATTCGATTACGAGATATGAAGTTTTGTTTTAATGGCTGTGTTGAAATAGGAAACTCTGTAAGTAATCCACCTTGATGAACCATCTGATTAGCAACTGAGCGATGAGCTGCAGGATAAAGGATATCTAATCCATGTGCTAACACCCCCACAGTATTCATGCCTCTATTCAATGATTGCTTATGACTTTCCACATCCACTCCATAAGCAAGTCCACTGACGATTAGAATATCACTATCAAAAGAATACAAACCCTCTATTAGTCTGTTACATTGTTCTTTTCCATACGAAGTGATATTCCTTGTACCTACAATACTTAGTATTCTTCTTGCATTTAAATTAACATCTCCTTTATAATATAAAAGAACAGGATTATCATTACACTCCTTTAAACGTAAAGGATATTTATCTGAAGCATAAGGAATAACCTCAATACCTAGATTGAGAGTTTTATCTAATAATTCTTCCGCAGATATCAATAGCGTATCTTTACACATCTCATCAGCAATAATTGGAGGAATTATACCCTGAGAAACTAGTTGACTTAACTCTTTAAAAGCAAAAGTGGCACTACCAGCCATGCTTAAAATTCTTTTTGCACTGATAGCACCAACTCTTGGTAGTAGGGTTAATGCAATACTATAGATTGCCTCTTCCGTTTGCATTATTTCATTTTATATAGGGAGCAAAGGCATTATCAAAAAGCTCACTATGAGTAAGCTTTCCATGTACCAAGCACACAGCCTCAATTACTGCCTTAGCCACCACTCTGTTATCTTCTTTTCTAAATAGATCTTGATGAAAAGCATATTTAATTCCTTCCTTCGTAATATAGAGCTTAGACACAAATTCATCACCACTTGTTAAGGGTGCCTTTAAAGCCATATTCACTCTAGCGATTACTGGATCAACACCTTGATTATGAAGTTCTAAAACATTAATATTTATCGTATCCAAGAACTCATGTCTAGTATGTTCAAAGTAATGCAGGTAGTTTGCATTATTCACAATTCCTTGCAAATCGCACTCATAGTCACGTACTTTGAAATCTAGTTCAAAAATATACTTTTCCATACACTTCAATTCTTTGATTTATTACTAGCTCGTTTACGTTTTAAATCTTCCGCTTTGACTATCTTATAGAGTTTATCGTTTGGACGTATTTTCTCATCAATTTGTATTGAGAAGTGTTCTCCCTTATGAACAGTATCCACAGCTTTAAGATCAACACGAGGTTGTGCTAGCGTAGTAAATACAGCCCCTGTTGTTGGACCTGTAATCAGTAGTTTATCACCCTCTTTAAGCTCAGAAGCCTCAACCTTGAACTCTGCTACATTAATATTACCAAAGTATTTTATACCTTTACCTACATAAATTTTACGCTCTGTCGCTTCCGACCCATAGTTTTTACTCCATTCACCTAAGCGTTGACCAAGGTAATAACCATCCCAGAAACCTCTGTTAAATACGGTTTTTAATCTTCCATCCCAAGCTTCAATTTTATCATCAGTAAATGTATCATTAAGTACTGATTCAATTGCTTGTTTATAGCATTCTACTACAGTACGAACATATTCTGCTCCACGAGCACGACCCTCTATTTTAAAGACTCTAACACCTGCATCCATCATTTTATTGATAAAATGAATTGTTTTCAAATCTTTAGGAGACATGATATATTCATTTTCAACATCCAACTCGATACCTGTATCCTTATCCGTCACAGTATATGCTCTACGGCAAATTTGCATACAAGCACCTCGATTTGCAGAATGTCCCATTTCATGAAGAGATAAGTAACACTTACCCGAAACAGCCATACAAAGAGCTCCATGACAGAACATCTCTATACGAATCAATCTTCCACTAGGACCACAGATGTTTTGGTCAATTATTTGCTCATAAATTTCTGCCACTTGCTCCATATTTAGTTCGCGAGCAAGTACTACAACATCAGCAAAATTAGCATAAAATTTCAACGCCTCAACATTGGTGATATTAAGCTGTGTAGAAAGGTGAATTTCTTGTCCTATCTCTTTTGCATAGCTCATTACTGCTACATCACTCGCTATAATTGCAGAAATATTAGCAGTTTTGGCTGCGTCAACAATTTGCTTCATTAGGTTAATATCATTATCATAAATAATAGTATTAACAGTCAAATAGCTCTGCATATTATGCTCATCGCAAGTTTTTGCAATCTCTTTCAGATCATCAATAGTGAATGTATTTGCAGAACGAGCACGCATATTCAAATTCTCTATACCGAAGTATATGGAGTTGGCTCCAGCTTGTATTGCAGCAGCAAGAGATTCTCTTGAACCAACAGGAGCCATTATTTCAAAGTCTTCTAATTTATAATTCATAGCTTATAAAACATAGTAATAAAATATATGTTTATAATAATATTGAAAGAAAAATCAACATTACCTTAAACACCTCTATACCTCTCTAGATTATTAAGTTACATGAAGTTATAAATTCACATACAACTTAGTAAAAATAAAATCTGAAGGTTATAAACGATACAAAGGTAGACTTTTTTCTGTATTTTTGCAGTAAAATTAGAATTAGTATAAATAATATAGATATCCAAAAGGAATGAAAATAAGAGATATAGACCTAGGAAAAAATCCTGTATTCCTTGCTCCAATGGAAGATGTTACCGATCCAGCATTTCGATTAATGTGTAAACGTTTTGGCGCAGATATGGTGTATACAGAGTTTGTTTCTAGTGACGCTTTAATCAGATATGTAAATAGAACAACAGAAAAACTAAAAATATATGATGAGGAGAGACCTGTAGCTATCCAAATTTATGGTAAAGAAACAGATGCTATGGTCGAAGCTGCAAAAATAGTAGAAGAGGCTAAACCTGATATACTAGATATAAACTTTGGCTGCCCTGTACGTAAAGTTGCAGGTAAAGGTGCTGGTTCAGGTATGATGAAGACTCCCGAAAAAATGATTGCAATCACTAAAGCAGTAGTTGATGCTGTAAAAATACCAGTTACAGTTAAAACTCGCCTAGGCTGGGATGATGACAACAAAATAATAGTCGAACTAGCAGAACAATTACAAGACTGTGGTATTGAAGCTCTTACCATTCATGGAAGAACGAGGGCTCAAATGTATACAGGGGAAGCAGACTGGACACTGATAGGAGAAGTCAAAAATAATCCTCGTATGCATATCCCCATAATTGGTAATGGAGATATTACATCTGCAGAGTCAGCCAAGGACCATTTCGAGAAATATGGTGTTGATGCTATTATGATTGGTAGGGCAAGCTTTGGAAGACCTTGGATCTTTGAAGAAGTAAAGCATTATTTAGAAACTGGGGAAAAATTAGAACCTAGGCCTTTTAAGTGGTACTTATCTATTTTAAAAGAACAAGTAGCCAACAGTATTGAAAGATTAGATGAACGTAGAGGAATACTTCATACAAGAAGACATTTAGCTTCAACTCCCTTATTTAAGGGTATACCAAATTTTAAAGAAACAAGAATAGCCATTTTAAGAAGTGAAACTGCTGAAGAACTATATGCTATACTTGACGAAATACCTGATAAATTCAATATCACAGAATAAATTCTCATTATTAATCATAAAAAAAGAGGATGCCTAGGCATCCTCTTTTCAATTAAATATATTATGATCAAAATTAGATTATAATTTTGGACCAGCAGCAACTAGAGCTTTACCAGCTTCGTTATGTTCAAATTTAGCAAAGTTCTTGATGAAACGGTTTGCTAGATCTTCAGCTTTTTCTGTCCATTCTGAAGCATTAGCATAAGTATCACGTGGATCAAGGATCTCAGCGTGTACACCTGGAAGTTCAG
The DNA here is from genome assembly GCF_020741705.1 of Bacteroides coprosuis. Lineage (NCBI taxonomy): Bacteria > Pseudomonadati > Bacteroidota > Bacteroidia > Bacteroidales > Bacteroidaceae > Bacteroides > Bacteroides coprosuis. The sequence continues at coordinate 6,265 of NZ_DYYK01000121.1, read as the reverse complement.
TTGGTACTTCAAAGTTGAAGAAAGGAATATGTTTAGTTGGAGCTTTGTCGATAGAACCATTCAAGATTGCATCGATAATACCACGTGTGTCTTTAATAGAGATACGTTTTCCTGTACCATTCCATCCTGTATTAACCAAGTATGCTTTAGCACCTGATTTTTCCATCTTCTTAACTAGTTCTTCAGCGTATTTTGTTGGGTGAAGAGTTAAGAATGCTGCACCAAAACATGCAGAGAAAGTAGGAGTTGGTTCAGTAATACCACGTTCTGTACCAGCAAGTTTTGCTGTGAAACCAGACAAGAAGTAATACTTAGTTTGTTCTGGAGTCAAAATTGATACTGGAGGAAGTACACCGAAAGCATCAGCTGACAAGAAAATCACTTGTTTTGCAGCAGGAGCTTTAGAAATTGGTTTTACGATGTTATCAATGTGGTAAATAGGGTAAGAAACACGAGTGTTTTCTGTAACTGACTTATCTTCAAAATCAATTTTACCAGCTGCATCAACTGTAACGTTTTCTAGAAGAGCATCACGTTTGATTGCATTGTAGATATCAGGTTCATTTTCTTTACTTAGGTTGATAACTTTTGCATAACAACCACCTTCAAAGTTGAATACACCTTCGTCATCCCATCCGTGTTCGTCATCACCGATTAGTTCACGTTTTGGATCTGTTGAAAGAGTTGTTTTACCAGTACCTGAAAGACCAAAGAAAATAGCTGTATTTTCGTTGTTTTTGTCTGTGTTAGCTGAACAGTGCATAGCAGCGATACCTTGTAGAGGAAGGCGATAGTTCATATATGAGAACATACCTTTCTTCATTTCACCACCGTACCATGTGTTCAAGATAACTTGGATTTTTTCTGTAAAGTTAAATACAACAGCAGTTTCTGAGTTTAAACCTAGTTCTTTGTAGTTTTCAACTTTAGCTTTTGAAGCGTTCATTACTACAAAATCAGGTTCTCCGAAGTTAGCTAGTTCGTCAGCTGTTGGACGGATAAACATATTAGTAACGAAGTGAGCTTGCCATGCAACTTCCATGATAAAACGGATTTTCAAACGAGTATTTTCGTTAGCACCGCAGAAAGCATCAACTACATATAATTTCTTATTAGAAAGTTCTTTTGTAGCTAACGTTTTAACAGCTTTCCAACATTCTTGTGTTGCTGGTTTATTATCGTTTTTATATTCTGGAGTATTCCACCATACAGTGTTCTCAGTAATACTATCTTTAACGATAAATTTATCTTTAGGTGAACGACCAGTATAAACACCAGTCATTACATTAACTGCGCCTAATTCTGTTACTTGACCTTTTTCAAAGCCTGTTAAACCTGATTGGGTTTCTTCTTCAAAAAGAGTTTCGTAAGAAGGGTTGTGTAAAAGTTCTGTTACACCAGTAATACCGTACTTGCTTAAATCTAATTTTGCCATTTTTAAAAGTTTAATAATTGGTATATATTAAAATATTTTTAATCGCTTTCTTGTGTGAAAGATTTAATGCTATAAAGTTAGCATTCGTTTCTTTGATTTCACACACAAAAGTAATATAAAGTTTTAAACTAAGTAATTTATTAAGGAAAAATTTCCCTAATGATAGAGCTTTAACATTTTAAAACCAAAATCTGTAAACCGAGTATTGCAAATTGGAATAATATCCGTTACTTTGCAACCAAAATATCTATATAAACTTCCCAAAAGTTTAAAACCATCTATTTAAATGAAGATAATTAATCTCAATGACAACAACACAATACTAAATCAGTTTGTGTCAGAAGTTAGAAATGTAGAGGTTCAGAATGACAGACTTCGATTTAGACGTAATTTAGAAAGAATCGGAGAAATCATGGCTTATGAAATAAGTAAGACCTTTACTTACTCTCCCAAACAAGTAACAACACCACTTGGAACAGCAACTGTTAATACTCCCGATACCGAAGTTGTTATTAGTACAATCCTAAGAGCTGGATTACCTTTCCATCAAGGTGTTTTACGTTATTTAGACTATGCAGAAAATGCTTTTGTCTCTGCATATCGTAAATACAAAGACACTCTAAAATTTGATATTCATATTGAATATTTAGCATCTCCTCGAATTGATGATAAAGTCCTTATCATTACCGATCCGATGTTGGCTACTGGAGGCAGTATGGAACTTAGCTACCAAGCTATGTTAACTAAAGGAAAGCCTGCGCACATTCATGTGGTATCAATTATTGCTAGCCAAGCAGCCGTTGATCATATAGCAAGTATCTTCCCTGAAGATAGAACTACTATCTGGTGTGCAGCTATCGATCCAGAAATCGATGAACATTCATATATTGTTCCTGGACTAGGTGATGCTGGTGATCTAGCTTACGGAGAAAAAGAGTAATATCTACAAAAAAGAAATAAAAAACGCGAGTAAATTTACTCGCGTTTTTTATAATCTATTTTTTAGTTGTAGTCTTTTTCTTTGTTGATTTTGTTTCTTTAGCTGCCGCCTTAGTTGTAGCTTTAGCTGTGGACTTAGTAGTCTTAGTAGTTTTTGTTGTCGTTTTCTTCTTTGCTCGACTTTTTTTAGGTTTCGCCGATTTATCAGATTGTAATTTAACAATATCCAAACAAGCCTCTAAACTCAAATCTTGAGGAACAATATCTTTAGGTATCTTATAGTTTTTACCTTTATAAGCTATATACGGACCATATCTACCATTCTTAACTTCTAATTCAGGCTCTTCCTCAAAAGATTTAATATGACGTTTTGCTTCTTCTTCCCGCTTAGCCTTTATTAACTCTAAGCTTTCCTCAAGTGTAATTTTAAGAGGATCCATAGTTTTAGGAATTGAAACATATTTACCATCATGACGCACATAAGGACCAAATCTTCCGGCACCAATAATGACTTCAGAATCTTCAAACTCACCTACTGTTCGTGGTAATTTAAATAATTCTAAGGCTTCCTCTAAAGTAATAGTTTCAATAGATTGACCTTTTTTCAATTGAGAGAAACGAGGTTTTTCTTCATCATCAGCACTACCTATTTGAACAACAGGTCCATATCTACCTATCTTCACAGAAACAGGCTTTCCCGACTTAGGATCATCACCCAAAAGACGCTCTCCTACCTTACGTTCCATCTTGGTATTCATTGTTGTCTCAACAGCAGGATGGAATTTCTCGTAGAATATATGCATCATCTCTGTCCATTCTTCTTTACCAGCAGCTATTTCATCAAATTGCTTTTCAATATTGGCTGTAAAGTTATAATCTAATATACCTGGAAAGAATTCTGTTAAGAAATCGTTTACTACGCAGCCTACATCTGTAGGAAATAGCTTAGACTTTTCACGACCTACTATTTCAGTTTCTTGTTGATCAGAAACTTCTCCATCTCTAAGTACTAAAAGGTTATAAATTCTTTCTTCTCCTTCTTTATCTCCCTTTTCAACATATTGCCTTTGCTGAATAGTTGAAATAGTTGGGGCATAAGTTGACGGACGACCAATTCCTAATTCCTCCATCTTACGAACCAAACTAGCCTCCGTGTACCTTGGTGGGCGCTGAGTAAAGCGTTCAGTCGCCATTATTCCTTGATAGTCTAGATTTTGACCAACCTTTAGGGGAGGAAGAATTGCTGCCTCATCCCTCTGTTCTAAATCTTCATCATCGTAGGATTCTCGGTATACATGCAAAAAACCGTCAAACTTAATAACTTCTCCAGTAGCAGTAAAATTACCATCCACACCTTCTGATCCTATAGTAGCAGTTGTCTTCTCAAGTTCTGCAGGAGCCATCTGAGAAGCTATCGTGCGCTTCCATATTAAATCGTAAAGGCGTTTTTCTTGAGAACTACCATCAATAGACGAGTTCTCCATATAGGTAGGACGAATTGCTTCGTGGGCTTCCTGAGCACCTTTGCTCTTGGTTGCAAAATTGCGAGATTTAGAATACTCCTCACCCCACATTTTAATAATTGCATCCTTACTAGTATTTATTGCTAGTTGTGATAGATTTACTGAGTCGGTACGCATATAAGTGATCAATCCCGATTCATATAACCGTTGAGCAACCATCATAGTTTGAGCAACGGTAAAACCAAGTTTACGTGCCGCTTCTTGTTGTAGTGTTGATGTTGTAAAAGGAGCAGCAGGATTCTTTTTTACAGGCTTAGTTGTAATGTCATCAATAACGAATTGAGCCTTTTTACAACTATCCAAAAAGGCTTCTGCTTCTTTTTTTGTTTTAAGACGTTTTGAAAGCTCAGCTTTCATTTCTACCATCTGACCATCCTCATCTGGAATAAGGAATACTGCAGTAACCCGATAAGAAGGAGTACTCTTAAAATCTTGAATCTCTCTTTCTCTTTCGACAATTAACCGTACAGCAACAGATTGAACACGACCAGCTGATAAAGAAGGCTTTACTTTACGCCATAATACTGGAGATAATTCAAAACCCACAATACGGTCGAGGATACGTCTAGCTTGTTGAGCATTGACTAAATTCTCATCAATCTTACGTGGTTCTTCTATTGCTTTAAGTATTGCAGTCTTTGTAATTTCATGGAATACAATACGTTTTGTTTTATCGGGTGTTAATCCTAGTACTTCATAAAGATGCCATGATATAGCTTCTCCCTCACGGTCCTCATCGGATGCGAGCCATACCATATTAGCTTTCTTAGCTTCACTTTTAAGTTCAGCTACTAAACTTTTCTTATCAGAAGGAATTTCGTATGCTGGTTCAAAATTATTATCTACATCAATACTAAACTCTTTCTTCTTTAGGTCTCTAATATGCCCATAACTCGACATTACTTTGAAATCCTCACCTAAGAATTTCTCAATAGTCTTTGCTTTGGCCGGAGACTCAACTATCACTAGATTTTTTTGCATATCTATAATTAAACAAAAATTTGTTTAAAATCAATCATTCAACAAAATAAAGAATTACAAGAAAACAGACTCAAAACATCCTTTTTATAAGAATTTATCAAGCTGCTTTCTTCTTTTAGGTTAAAATTGGAAACTTAAACCAGCCATAAAATTAATGCCCTCAATTGGATAACCATAATAATATTGGAACTTTTTATTCAATATATTATCTACTGTCGCATATACAGAGAGCTGTTTTAGTACTGTATAACGCATATTAGCAGAAAGATTACTTATGTTCTCAACCTCAAAATAATTTGTCCAAAGCTCAGGTTGTTCTCTTGTTACTAATTTATAATTTAACCCTATTTGAAGAGGTTTTATCGGTTTTACAAGAATACCTGCTTCTACATCCATCTTAGGTTTAAACAGTAAAGCATTGTTATTGTATCCATCTGTTTTCCATTTATAACCTGAAGCTGCTAAATTCAGTTGAACGATGTTCTTATAATCGTATTGAATAGTAGCTCCACCGTAGAAGTTTTTTGTGTCTTCATTGGCAAAGTAAGTTAAAGTATTCGTTGGTACAACTACATTTTGATATAAATCATCCTTTAATTTCTGAAATCCTCCGTATATATTTATCCATAAACCCGGAATTGGACTCGCTTTAAAGCCTAAAGACGCATTGAGTTGCTCATAAGTATCTCTATTCTTTTTCAATATAAAGGTATATGGAGACAATGTTTCGTATCTTCTAAAAGTGGTATTAATTCTTCCTCCTTTGGCATTAGCATACAAAACATAACTATCAGAAAAGATATATTGTACCTGAACATCTGGAGAAACTAAAAAACTCTCTCCAAAGCCAAAACCTAAATCTAAATGTGCACCAAGACGAATTTTCCAGCTATCCAAATCTAAAGCATAGTATGGATTTAAGTCTAAGGTTGTAGAATTCTTAATAGAGTCACTATTCACAATTCTATTGTACATATCAAGATCCAAACCGAGTTTGTTTTCTTCATCTAAAACAGTCCAAAACTTAGCATCTGTCTTAACTAAAGATTCTTTTAATTCTTGATTATCTACGATATCATTTTGGCGGCTATAGAACATGAATTGTGCTGTAACATCATATAATATACGAGCAAACTCATCTGTTGACTTCGCACCTACTCCAAAGTTCCCCATTGAAAACCGCTGCTTTGGAGCATTAAAGTTTTCAAAAAGCTCATCTCCAAATGCACCATCCAAAGGTGTAGATTGATCCATAAAATTGAAGTTATGGACACCCATGCCTCCAAAAACATTCAAATCAACAAGATCAAATTGATGCTTGTAATCTATGCCTCCAACAGTTTTGTAATAACGAGCTTTCCATTTCGGCTCTCCCTCAAAAGGAGAT
>NZ_DYYK01000120.1:0-2775 GCF_020741705.1 Bacteroides coprosuis | reverse complement strand
CTAAATACTCTATAAAGCATATACCCAAAGGGTGTTCCATTGAATATCAAGTAGAGCAGGATGGGAATTTATACTTACAGATGAAAAATGAAGCAGATAAAAATAGCCTGTTTCATCTTTATATCACTATCTCTGGTATGGTATTTGGAAAAGTTACTTTATTTCACCGTGAATCTACTAGAAATATAGAATTGCTCCGAATAGATTATACCGATGGGCAACATAAGAATCCCCCTTTTGCAAATGGAGTTCCTCCTTTTTTAGAAGCCTATGGGAACGCAATATTAAAGGGTAACCATATACATATTTATGTAACAGGATATGGACTTTCTTGGGCAATTCCATTGGATGAAAGTGATTTCCCTATTAAAGAAATAAGAAGAGATAATATTAATATTAACTTTGCAGAAGCCGTATTGTGTTTTTCAGAACGTATAGGACTACTCAATAGAATCAAAGTACACTGTAATACAAGACTACCCTTTGAATGAATAAAATAGAAGATAAAATACAAGAATATTTCAAGTGGTTAAAAGATAATACCCTTATTAGTTCAGATCCAGAATCTGAGTGGAATATCGTATCGATCCCTTATACTGCTTTCTTCAACGATTGCATAGATATCTATGTCAGAGAAATGGGTAGTTATTATCTTTTGTCTGATGGTGGAGAAACTTTTTCCAATTTAGATATGCTAGGTCTAACCTATAACAAGGGGGTGAAAAGGGATCATATAGATTATGTTTGCCGCATTCATGGTGTGCAGATAGATGAAAATAAGCATCTAAATATCCAATGTGAAAAGAAAGATTTTGCAATATCTAAACATAATTTATTAACTGCAATCTTAGAACTGGCAGAGATGCAGTATCTCGTAAAAGATAATATAGTTAATCTTTTTAAAGATGAAGTCTTTGATGTTTTGATGGATAAACAAATAAGGCACACACCAGAATTTAGAGTAAGTGGTCAGTCGGGACTTGAGTATGTATTTGATGTTCAACTAGCTGGTTTGAAAGAAGAGCTTTTAGTAAAAACTTTCAATCGTCTGCAACAAGATAATGTAGAGCGTTTCCTCTTTAGTTGGCAAGATGTTCATAATGCTCGCACTGCTGAAGTAAGAGGTAAAAAAGTGTGTGGATTGGCTGTAATAAATGATTTAGAGATTTCTCCAAAAGCTGAATTATTGGAAGCTCTAAAGAATATGGGCACTCGAACTCTTAGATGGAGTGAACGTACTGACAAGCTAGATAAAGCTTTTGACGTAGCTTAATTGAACAAATACTGTCTTTTCTCCTCATTAATAGGAGAGACTCCATGCTGTCTTATCTCTATAAAAGTATCTTTGAAGCCTTGACGAAAGTTATCTCATTTACACCATTTTTCTAAAACCTTCATGAGTTTTTCTTCTTCTACCACATGTATGGGTACTCCCTGAGATTGTAGTTCGTGGATACGTTTGAGTTTGGCAGGACCAGCTTTTTCTCCTTTCAATACGAAGTTGGTACGTGAAGAGATGGAGGTATTTATTTTTGCGCCTAGTTGTTGAATTTGTTCGGCAAGCTCCATCCGATCTCTTTGAAAAGTACCCGTAATCACTACCTTCTGATTGTAAAAGGGGTTCTGAGGATTGGCTTGCGACAGATCTTGTTTCAAAACATCTCCCGTAAGCATTCGGTAAGTTGATTTTTTCTTTTGTTGAGGAATACGTGAAAACTGAGGATGCAGCCCTTGCTGATAGTTGATGTAAAACTGGGCACAACAGGCTGCGTCAAAGCAAGCATCGTGATGATTGGTATAGGCTATCTGATAAGCATAACACAAATCTTCTAATCCGAGGTGTAGCAACTCATACGTGCAGATAAACGAACGAAGGTTGTTGGGTATTCTGAAGTGAAAAAGATTCTCGGCAATCACAGCTTCATCAAACTTAGCATTATGAGCCACAAGTTGGTTGTAACGTAAATCAAACCCTATCTTCTCCCATACCTGAGGCAGAGTAGGAGCCTGAGCCGTGTCGCTCTCGTAGATGCCATGAATCATGGTGTTGCGGTATTCAATGTGGTTGTGGGGCGGCTGTACCAGATACGATTCCTTCTTCACAATTTCCCCATCGAGCACATAAGCAAGCCCTATCTGACAAATAAAACGGGGCTTAGCCGAAGTAGCCGTTTCTACATCTATCGCAATAAAATCATATCTATTCATAACCAACCTTTCCTTTCAAAAGTAGTGAAAGAAAAGCGAAATACAGAAAAATCAATTTAATCTTTTTTACAAAAATCTGTTGAGTAGGGCTTTGACTTGAGTTGTCTTATAGAAGAAAGGTGATCAGCCATAAGAAAAGAGAACCTTAAACATATTCTAGTCGATAAATGTTTTACACAAGGAGTGGTATGTAATCGAAAGTTTGATGTAACCCTCTGTAGTATGAAAAATATTAACTAGTTTCGTATCCAAACAGATTATTAATAGCTTTAAAAAGTACAAGAATGAAATTTAAATCTACACACTACAAGTTTTTAATCGTTTCAGCTTTAATGCTAAAAGGGTTGGACGCAAGTAGTATGACTAACACAATGATTCAGTATAGCGATAATACCGCAGTAACAACTGATGTGTGGAGTAAGTATAAAACGAATCGTCCAGCTGAATCTAAAAGGCTTTTTGTATCCAAAGTAGTTGATAAAGAAATCGAGAGAGTTAAAGGGATGTTGAAAAATCCTAAACTAGCTTGGATGTTCGAAAACTGCTTCCCCAATACTCTAGATACTA
>NZ_DYYK01000119.1:0-6949 GCF_020741705.1 Bacteroides coprosuis | reverse complement strand
AGCTTTCGCCATATAATGACTAGTAACCACAGAAAATGAGAGATAAAACGCACAAACTAGTGAGAGTAATCCCGCAAAAACTGCCGCAAAAACTGACAAATGTTTTTTGTTTTGCATTTTTACTTTTTTGTTTATGATTATTTTATAATTTATTATTTCTTAGATGTATACTACTTCAAGTTTGCAAATATAGCTTTTTTTTCACACTCATTTATAATGCACTGCCAAATATTTGATGAATAGACACTTTTGTTTTGTCTTTCATCTGTTATTTAGTGAAAAAGTGAGTGAAAGTGTGAAGGACTAATTCTAAATGTATAGATAGGTTAGAAACTTATTCTAGAGTTTCACGGAGGATAATTTGAGCATTGAGTATGCTTTCCTTTCAATGTTTTGATATTCATAGTGTTAGTCTTGTTCCAATAGAAATGTGTTTTTACTTGTGTTTGTTTTGGCACTAATATAAGTATAATATAGGGATGTCTCCGTATTCTTTATGTGTCTTTTCTTAAATGTTTATGTATTTAGATCTCTTTAGTAGTTGAGGATAGGGGTTTGTTGCTCTTAATATTTATGAGCATTCATGCGTTTTGGATAGATCAAGAAGTTTAATAATTTGTACTTTCTCGTAAGTAAGCCTTCACTATGTAATGTAGAGAGAAAAGTTTTTTAGATACGATGTTCTTAGCCTCTTTACTTCAGCCTATCTGTTTTGATTTGGAATGTAAATGTGCCCTTTTTTATTCAAAACAAGAAAGTTTAGTCGGGGTAGGAGTCAGATCTTTGACTAAGTCATGTTGTCCTCATAACACCGACATGAGTATGTCTTGACACCGACATGATGAAATCATGGCTCTGTAAGAATATGATTATCTTTACTTTAAAAAATAGTGCATATTGGAGAGGTTTTCTATTTTATTGATAGATGGATTCGATTATTTAGAAACAAAAAAAGAGCCTACCACAAAAGGTAAGCTCTTTCCAAAATTACTTAAAATGAGGTCTTATAATAGTCCTCTATCTTTTAGCATTGGTTCCAGCTGTGGTTCTGCACCTCTAAACTTAACATAAAGAGTCATTGGATCTTCGCTGTTGCCTTTTTCTAATACATTTTCTTTGAATTTACGAGCAGTTTCAGCATCGAAAATACCATTTTCTTTAAATGCTTGGAATGCATCAGCATCTAGGACATTCGCCCATAGGTAGCTGTAGTATCCAGCAGCATATCCACCTACGATATGTTTAAAATAAGTTGTTCTATATCTAGGAGGTATTTGTTTAAGCAAACCTAGTTTGTTCATTGCTTCATTCTCAAATGCTACAACGTCTAAGTTTTCATCTACTTCTGTAAGATTGTGTAGATTCATATCTAAAATAGCCGCAGCAAGAAGCTCTGTTACTCTGAATCCTTCGTTGAATGTTGCTTGTTTTTGAATTTTTTCAATTAATTCATCCGAGATAACTTCGCCTGTTTGATAATGTTTAGCATACGATTTTAATACTTCAGGTTCCATAGCCCAGTGTTCGTTGATCTGAGAAGGTAGCTCAACAAAGTCTCTAGCAACACTTGTTCCAGAGATTCCTGCATAATTACATTTAGTAAGTAAGCCGTGAAGACCATGGCCTAACTCGTGGAATAAAGTTGTTACTTCATCAAGAGTTAATAAAGAAGGAGTGTCTGCTGTAGGTTTTGTAAAGCTTGCAACATTACAAACTAATGGGCGGATATCGCCTTTTTGATCTCTATAAGTACTCATCCATGCACCGCCACTTTTACCTGCACGTGGATAATAATCTACATAGAATAATCCTACATGATTATTTTCAGAATCTTTTACTTCAAATACTTCAACATCAGTATTGTAAGTAGGAATATTGGTTAATTTGTTAAAGGTGATTCCATATAATTTGCTAGCGACAGCAAATGCACCTTCTCTTACATTTTCTAGTTTGAAGTAAGGTTTGATTTCACTTTCGTTTAAATTATATTTGGCTTCTCTTAATTTAGTTGTGTAATACCACCAGTCCCAACCTTCAAGTTGTTCGCCTTTGCCTTCTTTATCCATCATTTCCTGAAGTTCTTTTGCTTCAGCTTTAGCGTTAGGAAGTGCGTAGTCCCAAAGTTTAGACAAGAAGTCCATTACTGTTTGTGAATTCTTAGCCATATTCTCATCGAGAACAAAGTTTGAATAAGAGTCATAACCTAGAAGTTTGGCTTTTTCTAGTCTTAATTTTACGATGTTGGTGATAATCTCTTTATTGTTAAATTGATTATCATTATTCCCTCTATTGATATAAGCAGTAAATAGCTGTTGGCGAAGTTCTCTATTGTCCGCATTTTGTAGGAATGGTAGGCGACTAGAGTTGTGTAGTGTTACTAGCCACTTCCCTTCTTGCCCAGCAGCTTTAGCTTCTTCAGCAGCACTAGCAATATAGGCTGCAGGTAACCCTGCGAGATCTTCTTCCTTGTCTATGTAGAGCTTGTAATTATTGTCTTCACCCAACAAATTATTAGCAAATTTTAGACCTAAGCTCGCTAACTCTTTATTGATTTCTTTTAAGTGTGTTTTTTGTTCAGGGTTTAAGTTGGCTCCTGAACGAACAAATCCTTTGTAGGTATTGTCTAATAAGCGAAGTTGCTCAGTTGTTAAGTTTAAACTTTCTTTCTTTTGATAGACGTCATTCACTTTTTTGAACAAATCCTCATTCAGGTAGATGTTGTCACCGTGACCAGTCAACTTAGGCAATACTTTTTCTGATATGGCTTGCAGTTCATCATTGTTGTCTGCACTAGTTAGGTTGAAGAATACTCCTCCCGCTCTGTCTAATAGTGGAGAACTATTATCTAGGGCAACAATGACATTCTCGAATGTGGCTTCTTCTGGATTATCAATAATGGCTTTTATTAACTGGTTTTGTTCTTCAAAACCTTTTTCAAAAGCAGGTTCATAGTGCTCATTTTTGATTTGATCAAAGGGTGGAGCACCAAATTCTGTTGTAAACTCCGAAAGCAGTGGATTGTTGCTTTCAGTAGGAGTTGTTGAGCATGAATACATCATACAACTTGTAGCTAAAATAAATAGTGTCTTTTTCATAACTGTTAAAGCAGTTTTTTTAATGTTACTTCCTTGCGATATAACACCATATAGGATAATGATCAGAGTCTTTTATTGATTTATCCACCATGCAGTTATACGCTTTTAAATTTCTACTGATTAATATGTTATCTATTCGAAAATAGAATTTGTTTTGATTATAAGAAATTCCTAATCCTTTACCCGACTTGACAAATGCGTTGTCTAAAGTCTCCTCTAACAGCCTATTGGTATAGCATAGAGGTGAGTCGTTGAAGTCACCACACACTATAATGAAAGGTAATTTACTAATTTTAACGACATTATCCACCTTTTTAGCTTGTTTTTGTCTTATAGACGATGCCTCTACTATCTTTGAAACGAGACCCTTAGTATCTTTAACAATTTGCGTTTTATCCTCCATTTTTAAGATTCGCTCATATACCACCTTATCTTCCATTGTTATTTTATTTGACTCAAAGTGGTTATTGATAATGAGTGTTTTATTGCCATCAATATTAACTGTATATGCTATAGATCCATTATAAGCACTTTTATAATCAATTTTTGCAATATTCGAGATGGGATATTTAGAGTATATCGCTAGTTTGTTTCCCGAACCTCGATCTCCTACAGCTTGAATATTATGATAAGGATAACGCGATAGGGCTTTTTCTACATCTTGCTGAGTAACTTGTTTTTTATTCTTTGAAACATTGTATTCTTGCATGCAAATAATATCTGCATTACTCTTCTTAAGATATTCTAATATGTTATTCTTTCCATCCGCCTCTTTTTTAAATCCATTGAAGCTCATAACATTATAGGATATAATTTTTATAGCTTCTTGTGGTGGTTTCCTTTGGATATTATAAGGCGTGTACTTAAAGATTTGAGGTGCAATGATTAATAATCCTATGACAGAGTATTTCATTCCCTTATATTTGAAGATAAGCCAAAATAGAATAAATAGAATATTGACGAAAAGAACAATGGGAAATCCTAATCCCAAATTACTTGATATAGGAAAAAAGTCGGGATTAAGATAGGGGCTATAAGCTGTTAAAATAAGAATTAAAACAGCTACAATATTTAATACGATGAAGAAAGATAGAGTTAATTGAGATAATTTTTTCATAACAAGCTATTTACCTGCATCAAACAATTTCTTTTTCTCTTCCTCACTTAAGTTATTATAGCCTGATTCTTTTATCTTGTCTAAGATGCGATTGATTTCTTCTTCACTTGCCTTCTTCTGAGCATTATACTCGTATTCTTGAGTATGCTTTGTCTTGTTTTTATAGGCTACTTTGATTTTCTCTCTTTTTTTCGCTTTTGATCTGTTGTACTTATCTTTCACTAAAAAGGGAATATCAAGAATACAATTAATCCAATGAGTAATATCCCTACCTTTAGCTAGATTCTTTGCAAATAAAAATCCAGCAAAAGCTCCACCAAGATGGGCAATATGGCCACCAGGGTTTTCATTAATTATCATTAGAAGGTCAGTTAGAATAACAAAGAGAGCAAGATATTTTAATTTAATACTTCCGACAAATAGTAATTTCACTGATTGATTAGGAACACGGGTTGCTATGGCTATAACTATTGCCAACACCGCAGCTGATGCACCAATAAGACTCGCTATATGAGCACTCGGACGTAAAATTGGAAATATATAATAAGCCGATATAAAAAAGAGACCACCTATAATACCACCTAGGAAGTATAGACCCCTTAAATGTTTTGCAGAGTAAAAATTCAAGAAAAAACGGCCAAACCAATACAATAAAAGCATATTGAAGAAGAGGTGTAATAGCCCATCATGCATGAACATATAAGTTATTATGCTCCATGGTCTTGATGCTAGCTGAGGAAATGTAGCTGGCAGACTAGTAACATATTTTATAACTTCTGAGTTGAGATTGAATAAATACAGGAATAATTGAATAAATGCAGTGATTATAAATAACCCAGCATTTATAAAAATAAACTGTATGGCGATATTGCCGCTTTTAAACTTGATTTTAAGATCTGAAAGTAAATCTGTCATTTCCTTTTTTTCTCCAATATAGAATTAGAATTAAACCAAAAATCATACCTCCCAAGTGAGCGAAATGTGCTGTGTTGTCGCCAGGAGCATTACCAATACCAGAATATAGTTCTATAAGTGCATATCCGATTACAAAATATTTAGCTTTGATAGGAAAAGGAAAAGGTATGATGAATAATTTTTCATTGGGGAATAACATACCAAAAGCTAAAAGAATACCATATACAGCTCCTGAAGCACCTACTGTGTATGCTCTACTATTGTACACGCTACTTTTTACATAGTCTAGTCCTGCACCTCCCAAATCGGATAAGATAGATTGTACTTCAATAAATTGTACTAACTCTTGTATTAGACCCGCGCCAACACCGCAAACAAGAAAGTATAGAAGAAACTTTTTAGGACCCCATACTGTCTCTAAAATTCGTCCAAACATCCATAGAGCAAACATATTAAAGAATAAATGCGTAAATCCCCCGTGCATAAATATGTAAGTGAAGATTTGTGCTGGATTAAAACCATCACTCATAAAGTAGTGTAATCCTAAAAGAGCATTCAAATTAATACCATATGTTGAGGCTACAAATGTTCCAAAAAAGAAGAGTAAGTTGATAATAATGAGGTTCCTTGTTACTGTTGGCATGATATTTATTGACCTTTTATTTGTATTCTGAATAATTAATTAGCTGCAAAAATACAAATTTATTCTATTCTCTTGTTGAAAAAGACTTGTTATTGTCTATAAATAACTAACTATCGGGCTTTTAGTCTATATATTAATTTGTATTTAAGATTTGTTAGTATATATTTGTGAGAGAGTGAGATTTATTTTATTTTTTAAACACTAAACAAAAATTGCTATGAATAAAGCTGAGTTAATAAGCGCAATGGCTGAAAAGTCGGGCTTAAGTAAAGTGGACTCTAAAAAGGCTTTAGATGCCTTTATGTCTGTAGTTTCTGACACACTTAAATCAGGTGATAAAGTATCACTAATTGGTTTTGGTACATTCTCTGTTTCTGAGCGTAAAGCAAGAACAGGAATTAATCCAGCAACTCAAAAGCCTATCGAAATTCCTGCTAAAAAGGTAGCTAAGTTTAAAGCAGGCCTTGATTTAGCAGAAGCTGTTAAATAAGAGAGATTTAGCAAAGATATAGAGAAGGAGGCGAGTAAACGTCTCCTTTTTTTATATCTTTGTCTCAGAAAATAACAGCAAAATATGAGTATAGAAGAGAGACTTATTGATGCAGTCGTAAAAGGTATTAAAGAGCTATATGGAGCCGATGTGCCAGCCGCTCAAGTACAGCTGCAAAAGACTAAAAAAGAGTTTGAAGGACATTTGACAGTAGTTGTATTCCCTTTCTTGCGTATGTCAAGGAAAGCTCCAGAAGCTACAGCACAAGAGTTAGGGGAATATCTTAAAGCAAATGAGCCCATTATTAGTAACTTCAATGTGATAAAGGGGTTCTTAAATTTAATAATAGCTCCTTCTTGTTGGGTTGAATTACTGAATGATATACATGCCGATGCTCATTATGGCATCAAGGAAGTAGGTGAGGATTCTAAATTAGTGATGATTGAGTACTCTTCACCTAATACGAATAAACCTCTTCACTTAGGACATGTTCGTAATAATCTTCTAGGCCATTCTCTATCTAAAATTATGGCAGCAAACGGAAATAAAGTTGTCAAAACGAATATCGTTAATGATAGAGGTATTCATATCTGTAAATCCATGTTGGCTTGGGCTAAGTATGGAAAGGGTGAAACACCTGAATCATCAGGCAAAAAAGGAGACCATTTAGTAGGTGATTATTATGTGGC
>NZ_DYYK01000118.1:0-3009 GCF_020741705.1 Bacteroides coprosuis | reverse complement strand
TTTCAATATTATCAAAGCTTCTTATTTCTGTTAATCTAGGATGATCTTTGCCGTACTTATCTTGTAGCATTTTAAACCAGCGAGAAGTATAAGCTATCATATTTGATAACTCTTTGTTAATCTCCTCAATTTCTTTCATCATTTTAAGAATGCCTTCTTCAGCTTTGTTGGTGTTGAATTTTAATATTCTACCCATCTTGATTTCCATAAGCTTTAAGATATCTTCTTTTGTAACTTCACGGATTAATTTAGGGTAGAATGGAGTAAGGCGCTTGTCAATATGCTTGCATGCAGCATCCATATTTTTAGCATTCTCAAATTCTTTATCCTTGTATATTCTTTCTTCAATAAATATTTTTTCAAGAGAAGCATGATGTAAACCTTCTTCAAGTTCTGATTTCCTTATTTCTAACTCTTTTTGAAGGAGATCTAATGTATTATCAACAGACTTTTTAAGGACATCACTAACCGTTAGGAAATGAGGTTTATTGTCGTCAATAACGCAGCAATTGGGTGATATACTTACTTCACAATCAGTAAAAGCATAAAGAGCATCAATCGTTTTGTCAGAAGATACACCAGAGGGTAGATGAACAATGATTTCTACATTGGCAGAAGTGTTATCATCTACTTTTCGTATTTTAATTTTTCCTTTATCTACAGCTTTTAGTATAGAATCGATGACAGAAGTGGTTGTTTTGCCAAAGGGTATTTCTGTAATAGAAAGTGTTCTATTGTCAATCTTGTTGATTTTTGCTCTTACTTTAACATTGCCTCCTCTTTCACCATCATTATATCTAGCTACGTCAACATATCCTCCTGTTTGAAAATCGGGATATAAGGTAAACTTTTTACCATTGAGATAATTGATAGAAGCTTCGCAGAGTTCGTTAAAGTTGTGTGGTAAAATTTTGGAAGATAAACCTACAGCGATACCTTCTGCACCTTGAGCTAAAAGCAGAGGGAATTTGAGAGGTAAAGTTATCGGTTCTTTATTTCGTCCATCGTAAGATTTTTGCCACTCTGTCGTTTTAGGGTTAAACACTACTTCTAAAGCAAATTTAGATAATCGAGCCTCAATATAACGAGGTGCTGCCGCACGGTCACCAGTAAGAATATTTCCCCAGTTACCTTGGCAGTCAATTAGAAAATCTTTTTGTCCTAGCTGAATAAGAGCATCTCCAATAGAAGCATCTCCATGAGGGTGGAATTGCATAGTATGACCAACTATATTGGCAACCTTGTTGTATCTCCCATCATCCATTCTTTTCATAGAATGTAGAATACGACGTTGCACGGGTTTTAAACCATCATTAATATGTGGTACTGCACGTTCTAGTATAACATATGAAGCATAATCTAAGAACCAGCTTTCATACATGCCAGTTAGATGATGTTTTATATTTTCTGGAGAAGATGAATTATTGGGTTGGTCAATTTGATTATTCTCTGAATTATTACGAATATCATCGCTCATAAAGATTGTTTTCCTCCTATTTTAACACCTAATTATCAAAAATACATCAATTTTAGCATGATGTGTTGACAAAAATACGAATTTAATTGAAAAATTCACTTACTTTGCATTTAATTTATAGGCCGTTAGGCACCTATCGATAGGTAGAAAATGTAAATTTATTAATGATATTTTAAGATGGCACAAGAAGATGTTTTTAAAAAATTAGTTTCGCATTGTAAAGAATATGGATTTGTTTTCCCTTCCAGTGATATTTATGATGGACTCGGGGCCGTATATGATTATGGTCAAATGGGTGTTGAATTGAAAAATAATATCAAAAAATACTGGTGGGATAGTATGGTTCTACTTCACGAAAACATTGTGGGCATCGATTCAGCTATCTTCATGCATCCAACTATTTGGAAAGCTTCAGGTCACGTTGATGCATTTAATGACCCTTTAATTGACAATAAAGACTCTAAAAAACGCTATCGTGCTGACGTGTTGGTTGAAGACCAACTAGCTAAGTATGATGAGAAAATTGATAAAGAAGTTAAAAAGGCTGCAAAACGCTTTGGTGATGCTTTTGATGAAGAACAATTTAGAGCAACTAATCCTCGTGTATTAGCGAATCAAGAAAAGAGAGATGCACTACATGAACGTTTTGCAAAAGCTCTTAATGATAATGATTTGACTGAATTACGACAGATCATTGTTGATGAAGAGATTGTTTGCCCTATTTCTGGAACAAGAAACTGGACAGAAGTGCGTCAGTTTAATTTGATGTTCTCTACAGAAATGGGTTCTACTGCTGAAAGTGCAATGAAAGTTTATCTTCGTCCTGAAACAGCTCAAGGCATTTTTGTGAACTATATGAATGTTCAGAAGAGTGGTCGTATGAAGATTCCATTCGGTATAGCTCAAATAGGTAAAGCTTTCCGTAATGAGATTGTTGCTCGTCAGTTTATATTCCGTATGCGTGAATTTGAACAAATGGAAATGCAGTTTTTTGTACGTCCAGGTTCAGAACTAGAATGGTTTGAAATGTGGAAAGCTCAGCGTTTGAAATGGCATGAAAACCTAGGTTTAGGTCATGAAAACTACCGCTTCCATGATCATGATAAGTTAGCTCACTATGCTAATGCTGCAACTGATATTGAATACCTTATGCCTTTTGGTTTTAAAGAAGTAGAAGGTATCCACTCTCGTACAGATTTTGACTTATCTCAACACGAAAAGTTCTCAGGTAAGAGTATTAAATACTTTGATCCAGAATTAAATAAATCATATGTTCCTTATGTGGTGGAAACATCTATTGGGTTAGACCGTATGTTTTTAAGTATAATGGCTGGTTCATTCTGTGAAGAAGAACTAGAAAACGGATCTCGTGTTGTATTGAAGTTACCTGCTGCTTTAGCTCCTGTTAAATTAGCTGTTCTTCCACTAGTGAAGAAAGATGGTCTTCCAGAAAAAGCTAGAGAAATTATTGATGATTTGAAGTTCCACTTCAATTGTCAATATGATGAAAAAGACTCAATTGGTAAACGTTA
>NZ_DYYK01000117.1:0-2530 GCF_020741705.1 Bacteroides coprosuis | reverse complement strand
GGATCATACCGAAAAGTTGTGGGGAAAGTATAAAAAAGATTGAAAAGATATATATTTGTAATAAAATATATAAATACTTCCGTTATGAGTTGGGACCCTTTAGTACGCTTTATCTTACCAGATGGTTTATTCGATTATTTTGAGATGTCAGACTTTAAACCTGGCAATTCAGAAGTACATATTTGTCTTGAAGAAGTTAATATAACTCCCGTTGAGTACCAAAATGATAAGCTGGAGAGCAAAGGTTTTTATGAAGAGATAAAGATGCATGATTATCCTCTGCGAGGTAGAAGCTGTATAATGCATATCAAACGCCGTAGATGGATGAATCATACGATAGGAAAGGTTGTTACTCGAAACTGGGAACTAGTAGCCAAAGGAACGCAAATATCAAGTGAATTTGCGTCTTTTTTAAAAGCTATGGATCGACTCTCACGCCATTAGTATTGCCACCCTTGCTACGCATTATAATTTAGATAAAAAACAGTTAGAGGCTCAGTATAAAAATCATCTAAGTGATTACCCCTCTTGGGACCAGAAGGAACATGCTGACGATTGGGTGTTATACCCTGAGAATGTTGGCGCTAGACTGAGTCTGGATGAGACTGCTCTTTCCAAGGGTGAACTCTACACCATAATAACCAACAAGTCAGCAAAGGGTAAGAAAGGAGCTTTAGTTGCTATGATTAAAGGAACTAAAGTAGAGGTGGTTAAAGCTATATTACTAAAACTTCCTCGCAGGGTTCGATACAAAGTCAAGGAGATAACCTTAGATATGGCTGCTAACATGGAGAAGATTGCACTGCTCTGTTTTCCTTCAGCTGTCCTTGTAACAGACCGTTTCCATGTACAGAAATTGGCTTATGATGCACTTCAAGAGATGAGAATTAAGTATAGATGGGAAGCCTTAGACCAAGAGAATGAAATGATTAGCATGAGTAAGTCTCATAAAATTGATTACAATCCACATAGCTACGAAAATGGCGATACACGCAAACAACTACTTGCTCGTAGTAGATACTTATTATGCAAGAAAGAAAGCTCTTGGAGTAAATCGCAGAAACATCGAGCGGAAATCTTATTTCGTGAATATCCTGATATAAAGAAAGCCTATTACTTAACCCAGCATCTGGGGCTGATCTATCACCAGTGCAAATCTAAAGAAACGGCTTTAACACGTCTAGCTCATTGGTATGAAACGGTAGAAAAAAGTGGGTTTAAGACCTTCAACACGGTTTTAAAGAGTATTCAATCTAATTATTATAATATTGTGCAATTCTTCAATAACCGTTCTACCAACGCATCAGCTGAAAGCTTCAATGCTAAAATCAAATCTTTTAGAGCTAGTTTAAGAGGGGTAAGAGATGTGAACTTCTTTATTTATCGTTTAACTAAAATTTATGCTTAATATGTATGCTTAATATGAAAATCCCACAACTTTTCGGTATGATCCATATGGACTGACCCCATAAAAATGGATGAAATAAAAAAGAGATACATAAAATGTATCTCTTTTTTATTGGTTGTCCTACCAGGATTCGAACCTAGACTAACAGAACCAAAACCTGTTGTGCTGCCATTACACCATAGGACAATCGCTATATGCTTTCTATTCAAAAGCGTTGCAAAGATAAGGAGTTGTTTTTAATGGTCCAAATAAAAACAACATTTATTTTACTAAAACTATAAAATAGTTCTTTCTACCTCTTTGAACCAATAAATATTTATTGTTTAATAGGTCATTCTCAGTAACTTCATAATCAAAAGATTCTAATCTTTCTTGATTCAAAGAAACTCCTCCTCCTTGAACTAATTTTCGCATTTCACCTTTAGATGGGAAAATCTCAGCTTTCTCAACAAATAAATCTAAAGCTTTTTCTCCTAAGTCAGAACGATTAATTTCAAACTGAGGTACACCTTCAAATACAGCTAAGAAAGTATCTTCATCTAATGACTTTAAATCATCTGATGTAGATTTACCAAATAATATATTAGAAGCTTTAACAGCTGCGTTATAATCATCTTCTGAGTGAACCATTATGGTAACCTCTTTAGCTAATCTTTTTTTTAACTCACGCATATGATGTGCTTTAGTATGCTCTTCTATTAATTGATCTATTTCATCTTTCTCTATCGAAGTGAAAATTTTAATATAACGAGCAGCATCTTCATCACTAACATTCAACCAAAACTGGTAGAATTTATAGGGAGAAGTATATCGAGCATCTAGCCAAACATTACCCGACTCTGTTTTACCAAATTTCCCACCATCAGCTTTAGTAATTAAGGGACAAGTTAAACCAAAAACTTCAGAACCATTTGCACGACGAATTAACTCTGCACCAGTTGTTATATTACCCCACTGATCGGAACCTCCCATTTGAAGTTTACAACCCATTTTTTCATTTAAATGAAGATAGTCGTAAGCTTGAAGTAATTGATAAGTAAACTCAGTAAAAGATAATCCATCACGAGCTTCGCCCGTCAATCTTTTCTTAACTGAATCTTTAGCCATCATATAGTTAACAGT
>NZ_DYYK01000116.1:0-11436 GCF_020741705.1 Bacteroides coprosuis | reverse complement strand
ATACAGCTGTACCAATCTCCTAAACATTTATTGGTGAAATATACACACGAATTAAGCGAACAAGCTACCCGTCATCACATTTCTGAAGTCAACGAATACCACATCGTGTTTGAACATCTTCTCAGAGATATTGAGAACAAGACTAATTTAGCACACTAGTGCGAATAGGAGATAGGTTTATAAGAAAATAAATAGTAGACTTTTCAACTCCTCGTTGAAAAAACAGCAGAAAAATACAAAAAGACAAACAACTGATATCAAGGATATAAAATTATCATGACACCGACATGATGATACGATGTCGGTGTCAAAGCATGATTATGTCGGTGTCATAATAAATCTATTTTTGTCGTTTTTTGCTAGAGCCAAACTAAAAAGTAACTCCAGCAAATAAGCTGAGGGTAGATCTACCCGTTTTCAAATCAAAGTAATCCTTAAGTTTTACTCCATGGACTTCAGCTCGGTAGTAAGAGTTTAAAATATTATAATTACTTACAGAATAACCCACATACATACGAGCATCATCTACTGATGGTATTTTGAAGAATAAGTACGCACTTATTTTAAAGGTCGGGTTAAAATGAGTGTACACTCCCTTGAGATATCTATCCGATTCATAAACACCCCCTGTAACAGATAGCTTTTCTTCATCTAAACGTACTAAGTTAAAAGGAATTGGAGAGAAAAGGAACGAAGCATCTGCCATCACCCCTATCTTAGCTGTTAACGGGGTAAAGACTTTGGCTCCAATGGATGTATTTAAGTTCATAAGAGGTGCATCTAGTGAGTAGGTTGTATATTCTCCAGATTTACGACTTTGCTCTATTCGAGCAAAATTTAGATTGGCTCCAGCATATACTGCCGAAAAACGATTGAGATTATAATTCAACTTAAAGCCCAAATACCACGGAACGCCATCCTCCAAAACTGAACTAAATAAACCTGCCTCAATATCATAAGAAATTGTTTTCTTCTCTTGGGCATATATCCCGATCGGAAAGAGAAAAAAAGAGAGTAATAAAAAAAGTGTGTGTTTCATCGCATTTATTCAAAAAATCAAGTTGCAAAGATAGACACTACACTCTTTATTAACACCATTTTAAGTCATCTAAAAAGAAGCAGACAGGAAGTTTTTTATCACATTAAAAGACATAACAGTTTTCTTTACCCGATGGGGCAAAGTCAGTTTAGTTCACAAGAAACTCAATAAATTTAGCACTCTTCCTTATGATGTTGTTTTATTCTCCAACCCCCTACAAGACCCACAAGAGCTAATAAGGCAGCTATACCTAGCTTGATTTCAAATGTAGAATAGGCAAAAAAGAGGAAAGCTATGGAGTAAGCAGCAGTACAAACTAATACTACTGAGAAGAGATGATCCCACCAAGTTCTGCCACAAAACTCATCTACATTTGATCTTTTTACGACCATATAGGCTATGCCGATAGCAGAAAGGTATGACCCTCTACGCAAAAAAGGTTCTTCAACATAAAAAGCAACTCCAATTAAAATGGCTGCAAGAAAGAGATGTGAGTAAATTAAAAAATCCTTATTCATAGTAGTTGCGATTTGATTCTTGAATGGTTTTAAGGTATTAACACTCATTAAAGATAATTATTTGCTTTAAAAGATGCTAGTAATCTGATAGATTATAAAGTAGTAAGCCTTAATATCTTGATTTTTAAGACAATTCTACTCCATTGTGTAAAGTCATTTAAGATTTATAGAGAATATAGAATACTTTTATTCGGCTCCTTTTATTTCTATTTTATGCATATCTCCTCCTCTTTTAAAGAGATATTTAGTACTTTAGATTTATCATAAAAACAAGACACGAATTATGAGTATCAAAAAATCGGATGTTTCTTTTCTCACCCAAGTTCCCTCAATCATGAATCAGCTATCGGAAACCTTTCACCACTTACAAGTGGAATTGGAGAGTTATTATGAAGATTTAGCCGATTATTGGGCTGATTTAATAGAAGAGAATCCTGATTTGGAAATTGATGCAGAGAGAGATGAAAACAGTGAGATTTTCTTTATTGATTCTGTAGAAAATGAATGTCCTTGGGAAGATTCTGAAATTGAAATAACCTACCGTATCGACCTGTTCAATGACGAGGAAAACCCGCTATGGATAGAGTATGGATATTATTGTGATGAATCGCAGCATGTTATCTGCTTTGAGTTATTCAACTATTCGGCGAATGTGATACGGGTGCTAAAAGACCAGATAGAAACACAGATTGCTGATAAATGGAAATATGGTGTAACGATCAACTCTAGTATCTACCTCGAATTTGATATTACCGAAGATTTCTCATCTGAGCAAATTAAAGCGTGTGCCGAAGATTTTAAAACTTATCTGCTTACTCCAGCTACAAAGGAATATCTAAACCAAATGAAGCACTAATTGATTTTTAATTGATTCTCCACTATTTTGTAGTACGTGGAGCAAGATTTCAACAAACTTTCATGCGAGCCTTGGGCTACAACTTCTCCTTTATCGAGTACAATGATGTGATCTGCATCTTGCAGCAGATGAAGTTGATGCGTGATGGCCAGAATAGTTTTATCACTCCACTGAGAAAGCAAAGCAGATTTGCGTGACAAGGAGATACTATCTGTCTGCGAAAAGTGATGAATATCCAGAAACACAAAACTAGGATCTTTATAAATCAACCGAGCTATCAATATGCGTTCACGAAGTTCGATACTCGACGTAGAACGATCTTGACCTATCAGCGTATTGTACTTGAAAGGTAGATTTTCTATATAACTATCCAGCAAGGCATAACGTGCTGCCCTTTTTATCTTGCCCATATCGGGTGTAGAATCAGATAAAGAGATATTTCGAGCTATGGTGTCTGTAAAGATGTAGCTATCGGGTAATATAGCCCCACACTGGCTACGCCACCACATCAAGTTCATATCTTGCAAATCGCTATTCCCTATCTTTATTTTACCCTCGGTAGGCGAATAAAAACCTAGCAAGAGTTTTAACAAGGTTGATTTTCCACTACCATCTGCCCCTACAATTACAGTTATTTTTTGAGCAGGAATACGCAAACTTACTTTATTCAACACTTTGCGGTAAGAGAAATAATTAAAATTAAAGCTCAGATTCTCCAAGGTAATATCGGGAAAGGCGGTATCAAATTGGGTAAGCGTTCTTTCGGAGGTAGTTTCATCCTCTTCTTCGGATATATCTTTAATCCGACTTAGACTCAAATTTAAATCTTGCCAAAAGTAAAGCGATTTAATCAATTCATCCATAGGAAAATACAATTGCCCAATGATATACATAATAGCCAAAAGCATACCTATTGTCATCTGCGACTCATAAACCAAGAATACGGAAAGGGCAATAACGAGAATATTTCGTGAACCAATAATAAAAGTACTCCCGATGTGAATGGTCTGTTCCATCTTTAGCAACTTACTTTTCACTTCAAAAAATCGATCTTGAGTATTAAGCCATGCCCTACGAATACTCTGTTCACAGCCCTGTAGCTTAACTTCTTGCACCCCATGTACAATCTCAAAGATCTGCCGTTGTTGATGCTGATCAATTTCTCGTACACGACTCTCCAATATTTTTCTCTTACGAATAAATAGCATAATCCAAAGGATATATAAGAGGGTAGCAATGATAAACACAGAGAAAATAAAGGGACTATAGACCAACAGCACCCCCGCAAAAACAAAGAAAGTTACTAAGGAAAAGAGAATTTGGACCACCTGTGTAGTGAGAAACTCTTCTACCTTTCTGTAATCGTCTATCCGATGCAAGACATCACCTACATACCTGTTTTTATAGAAATTAATGGGCAAAAGCATCAGCTTCAAAAGGAAATCTGAAATGAAACTAAGATTCATCTTCGAACTAATATGAAGCACCATCTTATTACGAATATAACTAATGACCAACCCACTGACTAGCAATATAATTTGAATCCAGAAGAGGGTTTGTATCAAGTTGGGCGTTTCTCTATCTAAGGCATAATCTCCGTAAGCTTTGATTAAAAGAGGAAAAAGAAGTTGGATTCCTCCTGCTAATATTAACCCTAAGACTAGTAATATGACGTATTTACGATAAGGCTTCAGGGTGTTCTGAATAAATTTCCACTTATCATTAATTTGCTCCGACTTCGTAGCTACTTGATTAAACAAAGCTGTGGGGTGAAGCAAAAGCACTGTACCTGCGGTTAGTACCTCTTCACGAACGCCACCCCAATGCCTACAAAACCCTTCTTTCGAATATTTCAACAAACCTTTTTGGGGATCGGCTACATGAACTCTATACCTACCTAGCCAATCTTTTTGGATACGATAAACTACTACATAATGACTTTGATCCCACAACACAATACAAGGCAAAGGGGCCTCACTAATTAATTTAGCCCAATCCATCTGCCCCGAAACAGCTTCTAAATCAATACTTTCAGCCCCTTTCATAAGATGGAGTAAGGTAGTGCCTTGGGCAGTAGTTCCACATAGTTTGCGAAGGGCTTCGATAGAGAATTGCCTACCATAGTACTGAGCAATCATCGCTAAGCAAGCTGGGGCACAATCCGTAGCACCCTCCTGACGAATAAAAGCAAATCGACGATAGTGTTTCATAAAAGCCATTTGTATGTACTCCTAAATATACAATTAAATAACAGGACAAATAGGAATCTCCTCTAAAATAAAACGACTGGAGGTCTTGCATTCTGATAAAATAGCCCTAATTTTACTAGAGTTATACAGAGATTATTCTACTCAAAGAGCTTTGTGAGAATGGAGAAAACAGCAAAACATAAAATACTACTTAGCTTGATTGCTCTTTTGGCAGCAGGAACTGTTTGGGGCCAGGCAAAAGCAGACTTCAAAGAGGTCAATCAATACCTAGAGCAAATCTACAAGGAGAATCAAAATTTCCAGTCAAGCAAGAAAAGAGTATTCACCCCAGAAATACTAGCTCGTAAGCAGATAATGGAAAGTACCCATCAAACTGAAATAGACTCTATCTTCAAGCTTTATGGCTGGTTAAAACCTCCTTTAATTTCTAAAAAAGCTACTCAGGCTTACTTTTTAGTAATTCAGCAAGCAGATATTCCTTATCAGCAAAAGTATCAAAATGAAGTATTCAAGGCGGCCCAAGAACGTGCCATTAAGGCATCCGATTATTATCTATTCACGGATAGAATGCGTATGCTTCAAAATAAATACCAGATCTTTGGTACTCAAGCCAAAACGGATGATGCAGGAAATTTCTACTTTATTCCTATTGACACGAGTTTAGTAAGTGGCCGCAAGATACCCGTCCTGCCCGACGGTGATTACATCTATTTCAGCGGCCCACAGTTTGTCACTCTCTTCTTACACATCTACAATGAGGCTATGACAGAGGGCATCCCGCAGGCACAAATCTATCTAGATGGAGAAAAAATAGGAGAAACCAATGATAAAGGATTCTTCCAAAAGAGATTGTCTCGCTTTACCAACAGCAAAGAAATTAAAATACGCAAAAATAATAAGGAGAAAACCATTCGCATTACCAACTCCAAAAACGCCGATTGGCTAGATCAAAATATCATCCTAAAATAAGTCTTAAGAGGCTCTTGTTATACAATCCACACTCAGCTCAGTGGATTCTACACCAACTTTACACACATTAAATAAAGGCGTAAACTAAGGTAAAATAGAGGCTATCCAATGTAAAACCTAATCCTCAATAGGGCATTTCTTTAATAATCCTTTACAAAGTAAGAGTATCCCCCAAAGATTACCCATAAAATAAAAGCCCCTATTTCTCGGAGTATTTTAATGAGAGATACAACGAAAAGTAAGATATTATAGTCTTACAAGCTTCTATTTTATCACAACAAATCCCATAGATGTGTTCAATAAATTCTTATTGACAAATGATAAATTCACACTAGACAGCTAGTGGCTAATCACCCTCCTATATTTGCTATTACTATTATTTGAAGATAGATTATAGCGATAATCAACGATGTAATTCATTTCTTATATTAAGAAAGTTCTTAATATATTTGTCAAGAAGCCTGTTCCAAACGAACAGGCTTCTTTATTGAAAATAATTTACTGTTAGACTAAATTTGGCTTAATAAGCCACTATATTTGATAGTATTCAATATAATAATAGTGTATATTAATAGATCACTAGACGATAGTGAAATATTTTTACATAAAAACAATATACTAGCACTCATTGAACAAAGTGCAAATTCTGTGGTTTATAAATAAATACAGAAAATAAAGTAGGTCGAAATCAATCTTTGGTAGCTTGCCAAAAAGCCAAAGATTAATAGATGAGACCTACTTTAATAAAAATAAAAGGAGAGTCTCTTACTTAGTAAAAGCTCTCCTTTTATTCATTTTAGGGATTCCATAAACATGTATCGGTAGACCTACTACTCCCTTATAAAAAATTCAAAATAAAAAACCATAAAAAAAGAGAGGAAAAGAAAATTATAAAGAGATGACTCTTATAATATTCTTTTACACTCTCCTACTACTCCAACATGGATTCGAATTTTAAGTAAAAAAATACTAGTAATTTTAGATTGCTAAACATGTATTTAGTAAATTATCTAGAGTTTTCGTTGTAAGTAGTTTTGATTCCACAGTAAAAACTGTTATGCTAAAAAAGGATTGATAAAAGGAAAATTTAAATGATAAAAATTATAAGACCAATCATAATTGCAAAATACACAAGATAGAGGCTGAGAGCCTCATATCTTCATTTTGACAGACTTTAAAATGAAATATTTGTGTATTAAATCATTTCAATAACTATAATATACTGAGGATAAACATTTTATCAAGATCACATTCTGATTTGTTCTATCCACATCAAAAACGAACTCTTTATAT
Source organism: Bacteroides coprosuis (assembly GCF_020741705.1). NCBI lineage: Bacteria > Pseudomonadati > Bacteroidota > Bacteroidia > Bacteroidales > Bacteroidaceae > Bacteroides > Bacteroides coprosuis. The sequence continues at coordinate 4,551 of NZ_DYYK01000116.1, read as the reverse complement.
GTATGAAATATTACAGCTACCAGGAAATCTCACTCTTCTACCAATCCTTTTTGTTTTAAATATTTTCAAAGATCTATTCTAGAAAAAATCCCACATAACCACCCAATGATATACAGAAGTATGAAAGCTAAATTTTAACAAGGGAAATATTGCAATAGAATATTAGCTAACAAATATTAGAATTAAAGAAAACTAATCTACTCCTAATCTCAATTTACACTTCGTCATTGAGTGGTAGTGGGGATTAAGAATAATATAATTCTAGATTTATAAAATTATGAAAAAAAACGATTTTAAGTTAAGGGTTAATATTGTCTTGTATTGTTCATATTATTCTCAATCAATATCTTATCTATCTCTATGACTAGTATAGCATAGAGATCTATAACCAATAATTTCAAAGAAATACTACAAGGAATGAAATTTAAAAACGAATAGATACAAGCAAGATATACGAGCTATATTGTCAATTAGCACACGACTAAAAAAGGAGAAGCAAAATACATATGCATCTGATTTATAGAGCTTTTAAATCAAGGCTTGATCAAAGAGTGAATCAGCTTTAATCAAGCCTCAATTCTTTAAAAAACAATCAGTAAAAAGGATGTTAGGTATAATCTCCTTTTTATCTTTGCTCATCATGCAATTGATCTATTGAATAGAGCAACTTGCAAGCAATCAGATTTATTTTAACCATTTTAGAGTGGTATATTCTCTAAAACCAACAAGCCTGATAGCCTATGCATATTACTAAAAACAAGAGTAAATAGATTGCATTCCTTTGTGAAATCATTGCTTCTTATCAGTTTATATTTTCGTCTTTTAAATTAACTAATTCAGTAGATTTTAAACATTATTATCAATTAAACCCCTAATAGATATTTCATATTATGAAAATTATTGCATTAATATAAAATACCCTTTCAAAGTTTAACACTGCTAATATATGTATTAATTTTACATCTACCAAAACTAATTCAAGACATTTTTTTACATATTAAGACTTCCTATATTCATCATTAGTCTCTCAACAAATGAATAATATGCCTACAACCCCCACAAATAAGGGAATAATCACTCTTTTTTAATTATCTTGAATGACGAACTGACTATATATATAATTATATTTACATACCAATAAATAATTTATCTTGTCACTATTAAACTAGATTTTATGTCCTTATTCTTAAATAATATAGGATATATCTAATGGGAAAAGAGATGTTAATGAACCATAATGGAAAAATATTTTAAGTTCGATAGAGAAAAGTATTAAACACACTAGCTAGTTGGGTGATATTAAGCTATCCTGCCCATCGACAATAACATTTTTAAAGTACTCTGACTTAACAAGCATCTATTGTATCATCCGTTTGAGCATCTTCAACTGTATATTTATTTACCACAAGATAAACATCCAACTCATTGCATCGCCTTATTGTAGCAGCTATAAATGATGTTTAAAATCATATTCTAATCTGAAAATAAAAAGAGAGCAGTAAAATAAGGTGTAGATAAAGTAGGATTACTGGAGATATACAAACACCCCTGATGTGTCTACGAGATGATAACATCATAACACCGACAAGAGCATGCTTTGACACCGACACCGTATCATCATGTCGGTGTCATAGTGAATTTTATCTTTTTAAAAAATCAGCTCTATAGGGTATATTATACAATGGTAGTTGGTAAAAATAAAGATGTAATCGACTACTTATCAACAACTTGACAAGAATCACGATTTGCCGTTATACTAAAGAGGAGAGAGGAAACGGATAGAAACAAAAAAGGACGACCAAAGTCGTCCCTTTATGTGATTCCGAAGCGATTCGAACGCTTGACCCACGCCTTAGAAGGGCGTTGCTCTATCCAGCTGAGCTACGGAACCAATCCTTATTTGCGTGTGCAAAGGTAAAACGTTTTTTGGAAACATCAAAAAAAATAGGCTATTTTATCTCTATAAATTTTCATGCTTGGTTAAAGGTCCAAAACACTCCCTAGCTTACAGCTTAAAGATTATTTTATTAGATCTGAAAAAGGAGGATTTCTACTACTGTTTAAGTCACTTTTATGATAAAGGTAAAATCTACTGATCTCAAAGAGCAAAAAAGCCTCAAAAGTGTAAACTTAAATTACCCATAAGTGTAGATTCTAAAAATCAATACAAATAATAATTGTTAATCTATTTAACATTATCTATATTTAGAGAAGAGTATAAGAATATCTATTTTGTATCCAAAAAACACTCAAGAGTGTATTACCGATCAGAATATGATTTTTGTATTTATAAGGTATAAAGAGAAACATCTTCTATTTATGCCTAAACCTTTACACAATTCTATTTATATTTTAATCATCAAACGCTACAATGTTAAAACGGGATAACTTTTTCAAACTATCCCGTTTTTACCTTTTTGGTTATATCGAATTCTAAATCACTCCATCTTTGAAGTATCTGGTAGAGTTTTCTCTTTTATAAAGAAATAGCCACCAGAAAAAGCCAAAAACAAGAGACAAATGCTGCATATAGCCCATGAATTACCTTCTCCAAAAGCGTGGTTTATATAGAAGCAAGCTCCTAGTGACGCTAAGAAAAAAAGATATAGAGGTAAAAAGATAATTTGATTGGCAGTTTTACCAGGTTTGTAGTACCTCCTCAGCCCTATCACTCCTCCCAATACAGCAAAGGGTATTACTATAAAGAAGGGATGAGCTGTAAAGCCAAGAATTGCACCAACGTAGAAGAAAATGATGTAAAACCACAAATAGGTATTGAGGTTTACGTGCGAATCTAATCGTTTCATAATATATGGGGATTTAAGTACACCTAAAAGTAATAATAAATTTATTTAGTAACAATATTTAACGGCAGTCATTTTGCGTAATGACAGAGAGATGAAGGAATAATTTACTATACTAAACCTAAACTTTGCACGCCAATAATAAAAAGTGTGTAACCACAAACAAACGCATACATTCTAATGCTAAGGAGTAAAAAAGTAGTTCAAAACGAGTAGAGGTTCATAAATAATATTACCTTTGCCAGACTTAACTATCAGATAATAAACAATAAAACAGAAAATAGGTATGCATAAAGTAGTCATTATAGCTCTGTGCTCACTCATATTACTCCTATCTATTTTGCTTATCTCTAGCTTTCATTTGGAACAAGATTTTCGATATGTAGCCATCTTGGGTTTCGTACTTTCTACCCTTATGGGCAAATGGATTTTATTCAAAAAAGACACCAATAAAACACTTCACTCCAACCTATTAATGGGGATATTACTTTATCTTGCATTCCTTGGTTTTATAGGTACCCAAAGCTACACTTTAGTTCTTCAAAACAAATGGGCAATGCTCCCTTTTGGAAACAACCTGATAGTAGTGGGCTTTGCATTCTTTGCCGTCATCATAGCCATAACAACTTTTTTTGATATAGATAAAAATAAGCACGAAAAGAATAATATACACGCTTAAAAGCTATCTTACAACCTATCAGAAAAAGAAAGCACTGCCCCCATTGTTATTCTTTCATTCAGAAATGGTATATTTAAAGCATAGTCTGGTATTCATTTGGGTACAGACAGATAATCGTATTTAAAATTAAGCCTAAAACTATGCACAAAATTATTATTTACCTTATTAGTATTACCATACTACTTTTCTCGGGTAGAATATTTTTCATTACAGATGATATCAATCAACTTTTTATAGCCTTTATGGGTGTTATTATGCCTTTAGTGCTAATCAAGTGGCTTTTTAAAGCTAATCCCATCTCGGAGATATTTAAAAACAACAAAACACTCGGCATCATTTTTTATCTTTTGACATTGAGCTTTCTAGCGATTCAGACGGGCATACTTATGTCGCACTATGAGCTGATAACAGAAACTTTTGGGTTCTTTAATGCAGTGGTAAGTTTTGGTTTATTTGCCACTACTCTATTACTACTTACATCCATAGATAAGGTAAATAAACGTTGGAGATAACGAGGATATTTATATTACAAAAAAAGACGACTTCAAGTGAGGTCGTCTTTTTTGTGATCCCGAAGCGATTCGAACGCTTGACCCACGCCTTAGAAGGGCGTTGCTCTATCCAGCTGAGCTACGGAACCAGTTTTATTAGTGGTTGCAAATGTAGGATGTTTTTTAGAAACATCAAAGCCATTTACTCTTTTATTCCGAAATATTTTCATGCAAAACAATGCTCAACACTCGCCTAGCTCAAAAGAATTGATACCTAAACATCCCGAGAACAAGCAGATAAGTTCACTTTTTTCTAGTTCCAGACTTATTTAAATAGGTAGATAAGAAATGGTATCGGCTTAATCTCTCTTAGCTAGAAAGTCAGAAGATCTGCTAAATAAATAGATGCTTAGTCCTCAGGAAGTAAAGCTAAAATACATTTTAACGGGTCAGTCCGTATTCTTGGGGATTTAACAATTAAGCGTATAGCATCATCACTCTATACAGATAGAACTTTACATCATCTACTCCTCTGAATGTAGCCCTAAATGATTTAAGCTTGGCATTGAAAGATTCA
>NZ_DYYK01000115.1:0-2533 GCF_020741705.1 Bacteroides coprosuis | reverse complement strand
TTTGAAAAACTCTTTTAATGTTTGATCAGCATTCTTGGCTGGTTCAGAGTCGAGCATATTATTGAAGCCTTTTACTTGCTTTTGTATCTTGTCATAATAATCTCCATCTAGACCTGTCTTTTTAAACTCCCTTTTAGATAAGGAGAACTCCACTCGTTTATCTTTAATCTTCGTGTTTTTTGCTACCACTTCGAAAAGTTGGGCATACTCTTTACCCTCATCTATAATACGATCGCTCGTGATACTCTCAAAATCGCCTTCCATCAATGATTCTACTACCGATTTGTTTTTGTTTTCATTCTTACAAGCAGAAACTGCTACTAAACAAAAAATCAGCATACTCATTTTTACGAATGTCTTCATCATAATTTATCTCTTTTTAATTAAATATTTTATCTATTTCTTTTGCCCAATCGCCTTGTAAAGAATAAGAAGGATAAAAATCCAAAAGCTAATATATAACAAGCATTTATGGTAGAAGCTTTTCCCCATAATGTCATAGCCAATGGATCGTCCATCATGCCAAAGAATGTATTTATAGCTGTTGCGTGGGGTACATAGTCTAGATAATCCCAAATCTTCACAATCATCCCGAATATCACTCCAAAACCACCTATGGCTACTGGAATTATAAAGTTCTTGAATATCAAACTCAAGAAATACTGAATCATCATAATGGCAGAGAAACCCACTCCACTTACGATAAAGAATTTAGTAACCTGCTTAAATACCAAGTAGTTGAAATCTTGAAACCCATAACTAGGTGCTAAATGCCCCAATAAGTAACCTGCTAGAAAGAAGCCTCCATACGCCAATAACAAAGAAGTAAGTAGCGCGATAAACATAAAGATTATTTTAGTAAAGTATATTTTCGCCTTACTGATGGGCAAACTAAAAAGCTGTTTGATAGAGTTGTTTTTATACTCCATATCACACAGAGAATAACAAAAAAGAGCCACTACTATAGGATAAAAGAAACCAATAAATGGAAGGGTGTCATTAGCTAGGTAGTAGGCCCACGGACTAATGGGAGATGTATGTACTTCATTGCTATGATATAGCAAATAAAGAATAGCTATAAAAATAATAATCAGAGGAAAAGATAGTAAAAGAAGAAACCCCCTATTTCGTCTTGTTTTATAAAACTCTGCACGGAGCATTGAAATTAATGATATGGTATTCATAGTTGTACGTGAGATGTAAGATTTAGGAATATAGTTTCAAGATTATTCATACCTGCAGAAACTCCATAGATAGGGATATCATGCTGTACAAATAAGCGAAGTAATTCATTGTGCTTCTCCTTGTTTTCTATACCAACTTGGAGTTCTTGAGCACTGAGTACGGTAGCTATAAACTGATAATCCTCACATAATCGGAGCGCTTTTTCAACTTCGCTAGTTACAAATACAATTTCTTGATGTATGTTTTGCATCAATTCACTCAAACTGCCTTGGTAGAGTAGATGTCCTTTTTCTATGATACCAACATGGGTACATACTTTCTCTATCTCATTGAGTATATGGCTAGATAGCAAGATTGTCTTACCTTCTGCTTTAAGTTCTAACAAGAGTTCACGGATGCTGTGCACTGCCTCAGGATCTAGTCCGTTGAGCGGTTCATCTAGTATCAGAATTTCGGGATTGTGAAAGATAGCCATGCCAATGCCCAACCGTTGCTTCATGCCTGTAGAATATTTTTTCACTTTCTTATTCCGAGCATCCCAGAGACCCACTTTGGATAAAACCTCTTTTACTCTAGCTTCCCCACAGCGATAGATTAAATCGAGATATTTAAAGTTTTCAAGCCCCGATAGATTATCGTAAAAAGCCGGAGACTCAATCAGACTACCAATTTGGGATAGGCAATCTTCTCGGTGTTTCCTGAATTCTTTGTCGCTATAGTAGATAGAGCTACCATGAATAGGATCAAGCAACCCCAAAAGCAGTTTGATGGTGGTTGTTTTCCCTGCTCCATTCTTTCCTAAATAACCATAGATTCCCCCTTGAGGTATCTTCAGATTGATATGATCTAGTATCTGCTGATGCTTAAAAGCAAAAGACAAGTCCTTGGTTTCTATAATATATTCCATACGAATAAAGTTGTACGTCTAATTTTTAATACAAGATATAGTATTGTAAGGAGTTGGCAAACTAGGTAAGTAGAAATAATTGAAGATAGGGAGTAAAAGCTTAGCTAATGGGTTACTTTTACTATATTATCGTTGCTCTATCCTCCTCCAACTTTATATAGTTTCGTTGGATAGCTGTATCTAAGCCCCTATTCATTGCCGCATCTACAATTGAACCAGTTCTAGCAAAACCAAAAACTTGAGCAGCTAATCTTATTAAGTCTACAATAGGGATGCTAACTTCATTCTCCAATATTTTTCTCATTGCATTTGCTATCTCTTCGGGCGGTAAATCTACGGCATCCCTATTGCCCGATCTAAATGTTTCAAAATTATCATATTGGTTTTTGTCAACCCAGAAATAATCAAATTCATCTGATGAAGTTTTATATAAATCAGTAT
>NZ_DYYK01000114.1:0-6411 GCF_020741705.1 Bacteroides coprosuis | reverse complement strand
TCCCCTTTATACCCCACTTTTTCAGCGATCAGCTGAGCCAGTTGGGCAATGGTTGTTTCTACCCCACTCCCTATATTGATGTGGCAATTGCGTATCTCCGTTTCTCCTTCCTGATACGTATCCTTGAAGTCAATGTTTTCTAAGACAAAGACAGAAGCATCTGCCATATCTTCACTCCATAAAAACTCTCTGATGGGCTTCCCCGTACCCCATAGCTCTAGGGCATCGGGTAGAATCCCCTGTTTTTTAAACAGATAAAGAATCTCGTTCTCTCCTGCTGTGCCCGTTACCCCGTGTATCGCTCTGCGATCCAAGTCTTCCCGAATGACAGCCCAATTATTCTCCATCAAGGCCTTCGCCAAATGCATTTTGCGTAGCATAGCCGGCAATACATGACTGGTTTCTAAGTCGAAATTATCACCAGGGCCGTAGAGGTTGGTTGGCATCACGGCCATATAGTTGGTGCCATACTGCAAGTTGAAACTTTCACAGAGCTTTAACCCCGCAATCTTGGCAATGGCATACGGCTCATTGGTATATTCTAGCGGACCTTGTAGTAATTCAGTTTCGGCAATGGGTTGGTGCGCATCTCGAGGATAGATGCAGGTACTACCCAAAAAGAGGAGTTTTTTCACCCCATGGCGAAAACTCTCCCCAATTACATTTTGCTGAATACCTAGGTTGCGAAATATAAAATCGGCTCTGTAGGTATTATTGGCTTTGATTCCTCCCACATAGGCCGCCGCCACTACCACAATCTCAGGCCATTCGGCATCAAAGAAGGCCTTAACCTTTCCTCCATCCATCAAGTCGAGCTCCTCGTGAGTTCGCCCAATGAGGTTGGTATAGCCTTTGCTTTCTAGGTTTTTCCATATGGCAGAGCCCACCAAACCTCGGTGTCCTGCTATGTATATCTTTGTATCTTTATCCATCGTAACGTTTTCCTTTCTCGTAATGTCTTTTTACCCCTTCCATATCGCTTTGCACCATCAGGCGTACCAACTCTTCAAAGGAGGTTTGTCGAGGATTCCAGCCCAATACCTTTTTAGCCTTACTCGGATCTCCCAAGAGTTGTTCTACCTCGGCAGGACGGAAGTATTTGGGATCTACCTCTACCAACACTTTCCCCGTCTGGGTACAGATGCCTTTTTCTTGTAGCCCCTCACCTTCCCAACGTAGGGGTATTCCCACAGCATCAAAGGCAAGGGTAGCAAACTCTCGCACGGAGTGTGCCTCACCCGTTGCAATCACAAAGTCTTCGGGCGTATCGTGTTGTAGCATCAGCCACATACATTCCACATAGTCGCGGGCATAACCCCAATCTCGTAAGGCACTGAGGTTACCTAGGTAGAGTTTTTCTTGATGTCCTTGAGCAATGCGTGCGGCAGCCAGCGTTATCTTTCGAGTCACAAAGGTTTCTCCTCTTCGCTCACTCTCATGGTTGAAGAGGATACCATTTACGGCAAACATCTCGTAGCTTTCTCGGTAGTTTTTGGTAATCCAGTAGCCATATTGCTTCGCCACCCCATAGGGAGAACGAGGGTAAAAGGGAGTGGTTTCGGTTTGAGGAATTTCTTGCACCTTCCCAAATAGCTCCGACGTAGAAGCTTGGTAGATGCGGGTTTTCTTTTCTAAGCCCAAAATGCGTACGGCTTCGAGTAGTCGCAAAGTACCCAAGGCATCGGTATCGGCAGTATATTCGGGTACATCAAAGGAGACTTTCACATGGCTTTGTGCAGCCAAATTGTATATCTCATCGGGTTGTATCTGCTGAATAATGCGAACCAAAGAGCTGCTATCGGTCATATCGCCATAGTGCAAATTAACCAAGCGTTCTTGTTTCATATCGCGCACCCACTCATCGAGGTAGAGATGCTCTATGCGATTGGTATTGAAGGAGGACGAGCGGCGAAGAATGCCATGTACCTCGTATCCTTTTTCAATTAAAAATTCAGCCAAGAAAGATCCATCCTGACCTGTTATCCCCGTTATTAGTGCTTTTTTAGTCATATATGTACTTACAGACTCTTTAAATTCGTTGACCACAGTAAACCTTACAGCTTCCTGTTTTTAAAATATTACACCCCTAAATTAATCTTATCTCTAGGCTTCTACAAGTGAAACGTTCTATTTGTGCATTTTTGAGGCTACTTTTATAAAACAAACACCCCAATAAGCCCAAAAGGGTAGAAAAACAGTTACCAAATTATACGGTAAATCGTCAGAAATATAACCTTAAAATACTCTATAACTGATTGGTTATTTATATATTTCATATTGTACCTAATTTTGTCAGGCATAATTTGTTCTATATATGCCTTATCAGGATCATCTGCTTTTCCTAAAATTTCATTTTCATCTACATACTCAATAGATGCGTAATCTGTAATACCTGGACGAACAGACAACACTTTTTTTTGTTCATCAGTATATAATTCCACATATTTACGAACTTCAGGACGAGGACCGACTAAACTCATATCCCCAGTTAAAACATTGAATAATTGAGGTAATTCATCTAATTTATACTTACGAATAAAATAACCTACTTTAGTTATTCGTGGGTCTCTGCCACCCACTGTAATTAATCCTTTTTTATCAGCTCCTACACGCATAGAACGAAACTTATACAGTCCGAAGTCTTTACTATCTTTCCCTACACGTATTTGCTTATAAAAACCGCCTCCCTTACTCTCTAAACGAATAGCGATATAAAGAATAAGAAAGACGGGGGATAAGATTACAATTCCAATAAAAGAAAATAGTATATCTAATAATCTAATCACTTTTTTGCTTTATCCAATTATTGTTGAATAAGCCTCTTTTACCGATGTTACCACCTGATTTATCATTTCTGGTGTAAGCTGTGGGTAAATAGGCAAAGATATTTCTCCCTTGTAGTTTGCATAGGCTTGTGGGTAATCTTCTATTTTATAGCCTAAGTCCTTAAATAAAGTCAACATAGGCATAGGTATAAAATGAACATTTACAGCAACATCCTTTTTAGCTATTTCCATAATCATAGCATCTCTTTGCTCTTCTGTAACATCTTTAATACGTAAAGCAAAAATGTGATATGAGGTTTCCTTTTCCCCATCAATAGCAGGAGGAATGATGGCCCAATCACAATCAGAGAAAGCTACTTTATAGGAATTGAACACACGTTTCCGTTCTGCCAATAATGAAGTATAAACACGCATTTGAGCCAATCCTATTGCAGCATTAACATCAGCCATATTTATTTTCATACCTAAACCGATGATATCGTAACGCCAACTACCCGCTTTTGATTTTGAAAAAGCATCTTTAGTTTGGCAGTTCAAAGCCATCATTCGTAACTCTTTGTATAGTTCAGTATTATCAAAAGGTTTTGGTAAATTCATGCAAATAGCACCACCTTCAGCTGTTGTTACATTTTTAACTGCATGCAAAGAGAATATCGCTACATCTGTTTCACAACCTGTTCGTTGTGCTTTATTATAATGTGCACCTAAAGAATGTGCTGCATCATTTAATACTAAAATACGTCCCAACTTTTCTTGGACATCTGATGTTGCCTTAAATTTAGCTTTAATATCTTCACGCTCAACCAAAGCCATGATTTCCTCATATTTACAAGGGAATCCAGCAATATCCACGGGTATAATAGCCTTAGTGCGTGGTGTTATAGCCCTTTCAATCTCTTTTACAGAAATATTAAAATCATCTGTAGTATCTACCATAACAGGTTTTCCTCCAGCGTGAAGCACTGCTACAGCAGTTGCGCAATAGGTGTATGCAGGTACAATAATCTCATCTCCTTCTTGCAAGCCTAGCCATCTTAACATCATAATAGCACCCGAAGTCCATGAGTTAACACATAGTACTTCTTGAGCTCCTGTAAAACTTTTCAACTCTTCTTCTAGAGCTTTTACCTTAGGACCTGTAGTGATCCAACCAGATTTCAAAGAATCTGTAACCTCATTGATTACGTCCTCGTTTATATAGGGCGGTGAAAATGGAATTTTCATAATTTATAATATTAAAAACTATCTACTAGTTTGTACTTGAAAACTTTTCTTAAATAAAACTTTATAAATACCTTTAAGGTATCCTAGACCATAACTTATATGCATAGAAAAAAAGACAATTGGTAAATAAAAAAGGACACCAAATCTCCTATATTTAAGAGCTTCTTTTGAAGCTATTATCATAATCAATATTAAATAGAAAGATAATACTATGCAGTAAGGTATATATATATAAGGAATACTAAAGCTCATAATTCCTCCTAAAACAATACCCAATACAAACATTAGAGGGAAAAACTGTCGAATCGTTGCTGGAGATCCTAATTTTTTATTTACTAAAGGTTTAAATAAACCATATTGATAAAACATTTTAAAAAGTTTCTTAAAAGAATCTCTTGCATAATAATCAACAACCAAATCAGATATCAAAAAAATAGTTCCACCATTTTTAATAATTCGACCATTGAATTCATCATCTTGATTTCTTGTTAAATCTAAATCAAACAACCCTATTTTATCAAAAATATTTCGTTTAAAACAACCGAATGGGACTGTATCAACCTTTCTCACACCTTTGCTACCTACACGAAAAGAAGAGTCTCCAACTCCAAATTTATGGCTCATTCCTATAGCTATAGCTAAACTCTTAGTAGAACTGTCAGCTGGTAAAGTTCGGCAAACGGCTCCAATGTTTTCACAATCCAACTCTCGAGCATATTTTAATAATGTAGAAATATAGTTAGTAGGATATTCACAATGTGCGTCAATACGAATAATATAATCTCCTTCCGCTTGTTTTATTGCTTTATTTAAAGCTGGTGGGACTATTTTATCTGGATTATCTAAAAGCTTAATAAAAGGGTTCTTTTTAGAATAAGATTCAACAATCTCACGAGTATTATCAGTACTCCGGCCATCAATAAAGAATATTTCTAAATTCTCTTTAGGAATATCTTGATTTAACATAGATTGAATACATGATGCAATATATTTTTCCTCATTATATATTGGGCAAATAATAGATATCATAATTTATAAGCTATTCTATGTTTTGAATAAAGTCCTTCAATTTACCATCCATCATATGTAGTTTAGAGTCATATTCTACCGTAAAGGCAATATCATCCTTAAAATATTTACTCAACTCTTTTCTAATAATAGAGTCCAACTCCTTACTATAGGTTTGTTCTATTCTCATTAAGACTTCACCCTTTTTGTTTTGAACTGCTTGATAGTTTACCTCAAACTTACTAGTAAATGCAATGTTTTTAAACACATAGTAAAAAGTCAAAGAAGGATATTTATTTTCTAAACCCTCTACAGATTTACCAACTCGCCCCAAAACATCTACAATCACAGGATGACTTCTGCCACATGGACATTTAAAATCAATAGGAGCTAAGTTTATTACATCACCTAATTTATAACGTATAATAGGAAAGGAATTAGATAATAAATTCGTCACTACAGCTTCTCCATTAAGTTCTTCAACAATAACATGTTCCATAGCAATATGCATATTACCACTTGGACATTCAAAAGCTATGATACCTGTCTCCATTGATCCATATTCTGATATCATTTTAAGACCAAAGGCTTTTTGTACTTCCTTTTGATAAGATGGCCAAATTTTCTCACTCGTCCCTTTAACCATTTTAAGTTTAGGAAATTGAAGAGATAATCCTAAGCTATTTATTTTTTTAGCAACCTCATATATCATAGAAGAATAACCTGATATATAAACAGCTGATTTTAACTTATAACAAAAACGAGATATTTCTTCATCTGTATAAGAAAATAATCGAAAACGATTTTGTAGTGAATCAAAGAACTGAATTTTTGCAGCTTGCTTTTTCTCTATATTATAACCCCAAAAATAGCCATTCCGATCCCATGGCTTCACTCCATACCATGAATACCCTCTAAACATAGCAGCACGAGTACCCGAATCCCATTCCTCAGATCGATATATAGTTAATGGCTGTCCCGTAGTACCTGATGTTTCAGAAAACACCAATTTCTTAAATCGTCTATTACTCTGAATCAAATGTTTATTTGCTATCAAAGTCTTTTTATCTATTGGAGGTATGCATTTTAAGTCATTTAAACTTTTAATATTTCTTGGATCAAAACCAAGAGACTTAAACAGATCCGAATAATATGGAGAGTTCTTTTGTACATCAGTTAAGAAAATCTGTAATTGACTTAACTGATACTTTTGTAATCGACTTAAAGGCCACTTATCACTTTTTTTTAGAAAATTGAGCTGATGACAAATAGAAGGGTTACGTTTTTTAAGCCCTAATTTATAAATGATTTTATTTAACATAACCATACTCTAATATTCTTGAATATATGTAAATCATAGTATTTCTGACAAAATTGATAAGGCTGTTTTTTC
>NZ_DYYK01000113.1:0-18709 GCF_020741705.1 Bacteroides coprosuis | reverse complement strand
ACCAAATAACTGTATTAGAAGTATTGCTACTTATTATAAAAAAGTAAGAACAGAACTGGTGAAGACATCATAAAATTAAATAATAGGGACAACGAAAAAGACTAGCCGAACTTCACTTGGATATGGAAGTGCGAGCTGCTAAATAGTTCCTATACAAGGATCTATTTTCTTATTCAGGATAGAGAAGATAAGTTGATTTAATAATTTAGCCAAAGTTTAAAGGCGGACGACTTTTCTCTACTAATCAAAATCTGTTCTCTGAATTTAGGATTCACACGTACTGATAATTTTCCCTGAAAATAGGGTTCTACTCTAGAGATACTATTTATATTTAAAATCACTTGTCGATTAGCTCTAAAAAACTCATCTGGATCAAGCTCTTCAGTTAGCTTATCCAAAGAAAGATTAATGATATCCTCTTCTGTATTTCTTTTGACAGCAAAAGTTATTTTGTTCTCACTATAGAAATATGCAATATCATCAACAGAAAGCATTTTAAAGCTGTCACCAGCAGAAATTAAAAAACGAGTGCGATATCTCTTAGTTTGTGATGTAAGATTTTGCAACACCTCCTCTATCTGAGATTGTGCATTATAATCTACTATTTGCTTAGCTGTTAGTTTTTCAAAGCGCTCTATAGCACTATTTAAACGCTCCTTGTGAATGGGTTTCAATAAATAATCAATGCTATTTACGGTAAAAGCACGTACAGCATATTGATCATAGGCCGTTGTGAAAATAATAAAACTCAGTGGTTTAGCACGTTCAATAAAAAGAAAGGAGTTCCCATCTGTAAGATGAATATCTAAAAACACAATATCGGGATGTTTATTTTTTTCAAACCACTCTACAGATTCTTCTATACTACCTGGCAATAGCTCTAAATTCCATTCAGGTCGTAACTCCTTAATCATACTACTTAATAATCGAGCCGCAGGATATTCATCCTCGATAATAGCAACATTAATCTTACTCATATATAATAGGTATAGTAACGATAAAAAAATCACCGTCATCCATAATATAAATCTCTTTATTGTATAATAATCGATAGCGCTCAGCTAGGTTAGCCAAACCTTTACCAAATGACTCCACTTCTTGCTTTGGACGAATTCTATTACTAATAGAGATTGTTTGATTATCTAAATTAGACTGAAGCACTATTGACATCGGCTTTGTGAGACTTATCACATTGTGCTTTATAATATTTTCTACCAAAACTTGTAAAGTGAGTGGTGGTATCTTAGTATCAATTAATTCAGGAGGTATTTCATTTTCTAAAAAAATGCAATCTCCTAATCTTACTTGATGCAAGAAAATGAACGAGTCTAAAAACTCTAATTCCGACTTTAGACTCACCCATTGCTTATTCTCGCATTGCAATATATAACGATATACATCTGATAGATGCCTTGTAAAGAGTGTGGCATTTTCAGGATTATAAGAAATTTCTGCAATTAGTGTATTCAAACTATTAAAAAGGAAGTGTGGGTTGAGTTGGCTAAGCAAAGCTCTATTTTGAGCTTTAATAGCACTCTCTTCTAAAATCTCCGACCGACGGTATAAACGCAACATTTGACGATAGAAATTATTGACGATGGTTAGGCTAACAACTACGATTTGAATTAGCCATATAGTCAAAATTACAAATATTCCCGAAAGTTGGCGAATGTAGAAGGGGTTCTCAATCCCTACACTCCACTTTACAGCTCCCAACAATAAAATGTTTAATAGTAACAGGAGCACACTAATGGTAAAAAAATAAAGAATACTCTTTATCCTATCTTTTAAATAGGTAGGATAAGAACGTCTTATAACCTTATTTATATAGATTAAACAAAACCCCAAACTATTTACAACAAACACCACGGTTACTAAAGCTTTCAAGGAAATCAGTTGAACAAGATGATTTTCTGGAATGTCTGTATAAAGGACAAGTGCTAAATAAGAAAAACATCCCAAGCCCGTAAATAATAAAACATTTAGCAACCAGTGGTATTTGGTATAAAGACTTTTCATATTTTTTTCAATGTGCATTTAAGTATTAACAATGTAAGACTTAAAATTGATTCACACCTAGTACTCGATTGAAATTTGATTGTGCTATTTGTGCGTTTAATTTTGATTGCACGTAGTTCACTTGAGCATTTTGATGAAATAACTGAGCGTCGAGCACCTCTGTTATTGAAACTAAACCTTCTTTGTATCTTTCCATAGCCATATCCTCATTACGAGAAGCTTTTTCGAGTGAATTTTGAGTTAATGCTACTTGCTTCACAGCTTCTTGTAACGTATAGTAGGTAGATTGAACTTCAAGATTGACATTGTCAAAAGTTTTCTTGAGCATATCTTGTGCTATGGCAATACCATAATCAGAAGCATTTTTCTCTTTCTTTCTTTTTCCCCACTCAAAGATAGGTACACTAACCGTGGCATAAACACCATAGTTCAGGTTCATGTTTTTGGTTAAGTCATACCCTGGTGATGAATAATCTCCACCCACACCCAAACTCACTTGTGGCTTAAAACGAGCATCTTTCATTTTTTTAGTTGATTCTTGAATTTCTATCTGGTCTTGTGCAATTCTCATTTCAGGACGATTGGCATACACGCTAGACATCTCAATTAAAGAAGGAATAACTAAGATCTCTTTAACTTGATAATCCATAGGTAGTATTTGATTGAAGTCAACCCCCACAAAGGAATTCATAGACATACGGGCTACTTCACTATTATTTTGGGCCTGCATCAATTGATAATCGGCATCGTTTAGTTTAACCTCAGCCATTAATAAGTCATTAGCAGCCACCAAATCTTCTGTAACACGCTCATCTACAATTCTCACCAACTCTTTTACAGAAGCATTCATATTTATCATTACTTCTTCAATTTCTTTGTGTGCAACAGCATTCCAATAACGGATATCTGCTTCGTAAGAAACATTAGCACGAATTAAATCAAATTGATTTCCCGCTAAACTTGTTTCTTTTTCAGCCATCTTTACAGATTCTTTAATCTGTCCACCCATATAAATAGGTTGTACCAAATTCAGATTTAATCCATATCGACTATGCTGCCCTTGTAGGCTTAAAGGGTTATCAACCTGTGGTAGACTTACCTCAACTTCTAGAGGATTACCTTTGTAACTATAATCGGCACCTCCCATGAATTTGGGCTTAAAATCTGCCTTAGCAGACTTTATCAGCTCATTTTTTCTTAGAATATTTTTCTCTGAAGCTTTTAAGTCATGGCTGTATTCTAATGCCTGGATTCTATACTTTGATAGTAGATCCTCTTGTGCAAATAGAGTTAATCCACAAAGCAGGAAAGCTAATGACATTATATCTCTTTTCATATATTATCTATTTTGAATAATGAGTATAATTTAAAAGTAGTGGGGAGAACTCCAAGTTAAAGGATTGATATAGATGCATATTTCTCCCACACTACTTACAAGAATCACAAAGTATTCTTGCAGATTAGAAAGGATTTTAAATCGATCAACAAACTAACATTATTATTTTTCTTTTTGTACTTTATAAAAGACAGCATATAAGGCTGGAGTAACCAGTAAGGTCAATAAAGTAGCAAAGCTTAAGCCAAATACTATTGTAGCCGCCATACCCCCAAACACAACATCAAATAACAGTGGAACCATCCCCAAAATTGTTGTGCCGGCAGCCATAAGTACTGGCTTAGCTCTTGCTACTGTAGATTCAATGATTGCTGAATACGGATCTTTTCCTTCTCCTCTTTGAATATTAACCTCATCTAACAACACAATGACATTTTTTATAATCATGCCCAGAAGTCCAAGCCATCCTGCGACACCAAAGAATCCAAAATCAAGTCCTGTGGCTAGTAATCCAAACGATACTCCAATAAGTGACAGTGGCAACATTAAAAATATAATTAAAGGCTGCTTGAAGTTTTTAAACAAACCTACTAATATCAAGATCAAGAATAAGATAGCTAGTGGAAAAAACTTGAGGAGAGCTTGCATGGCCTCGCTTTGATCTTTTATTTGTGAGTCCCAAAAGAATGTATAACCATCGGGAAGCTCTATACTCTCTACCTCATCTTTTATTTCGGATAGTACCTCTCGCATTGTCGCACCATCTACTACATCACACTGTGCTGCCATAGACAGTTGTCGATCATACGTCTTTACAATAGGGTATTCCCAGTCTAATTCAATGCTCTTAGTCAGCTGAGACAAAGGAGCCGATTTATCCCCATTCCATACCGAATAGTCTCCCAATTGTTGCAGGTCCATTTGGCTGTTTTCTACTGAAGATTTTAGTAAGACGGGAACTTTTTTCTCATTATCTCTATATATGCCTACAGGTAATCCATCTTCAATGGCTTTGATACCCTGCATCATACTTGCTTTACTTATATTCAGTTTGCCAGCATTAATTGGATCATAATGAGCTTTAACCATCAATGCTCTATTCTTCCATTCATTACGTGGGTGGGCTGCTTTGGGATTTTTATTCATAATGTCTATTGCCACCTGAGTTAAAGAATCTAGTACAGCAACATCTGGACCTAAGAATCGAGCTTCTATTAAAGCTTCAGGAGCAACACTTAGCTCAAACCTATTGACCTTAACAAACATATCTGGGAAATTGGCATTCATTCCTTCTCTTAAAATGCCTTGTAATGCGCGAGCCTCTTTGGGGCTAGTAGCTTTTACTAAGCACTGAGCATAATTGGATTGTGGTCCAAAAGCAACGTTTGCTAAATAGTATCTAGGTGGAGTTTGTCCCACAAATGATGAAACTTGTTCTGTTTGTTCTTGGCTTCTTACATAGTCTACTAGTTCAGCAGTTCTTTTATTCATTTCTTCTATGCGTGTACCCTCGGGCATCCACATATCAATGGTAAAATACTGTTTGTCGAGTTGGGGCATAAAAACTGTTGGGATATACTTAAAGCCCCAACCCGATACAAACAGCAGCACAACAACTAAACTTACGACGATGTACTTATTTTGAACTACTAATCCCAACAACTTACGAAAAGAATTGTAAATTTTTCCTTGGAATAACTCTCCAGTAATTTCATCAGGTCTTGGTCTGGCTACAAACTCTTGTACAAAGAATACGTTTTGAGTAATAGCAAATACCCAGCTTAATAACAGAGATACTCCAATCACAATGACTAGTGATGAAAGTAACTCTCCTGTAATGTGCGGTGAATAATAAATAGGTAAAAAAGTAATTATAGCTATCACTGTTGCCGCTAATAGTGGCATAGCGGTAACCTTTACTGCTTTAAGAATAGCGACACGTTTCCGCATACCCTTTTGCATATTCACCAAGCTGGAGTCATATACCACAATGGCATTATCGACCAACATACCCATAGCAATAATAATTGCCGCCAATGACATCCTTTGTAGGGCTATTCCCGATCCAAACATATAAATCAATGTTCCAAATACGGAGAATATCAATCCGCTACCAATCAGAATACCATTTTTAACACCTATGAAGAAGAGTAGAACTGCAATAACTGTAATGACAGATACAATAAGGTTTGTGATAAAACCTTCATTCGCTATGGCAGACTCTAACCCTTGGTCATAGATGGGAGTCAAAGATAGTCCTTCAGGTAATCTGGATTTAACGGAAGCCACTACTTCTTCAACTGCTTCAGCCATTTCTACCACATTACCATCAGAGACAGTCGCTACAGCAATACCTACTGCTGGATTATTATCGACACGCATCTCATTTATCTGAGGGTGCACATAACTTTCGGTTATCCGAGCTATTTCATTTAGTTTAAAATATTCCCCAGTTTGAGATACTATGATTAAGTTTTGTATTTCTTCTAAACTATTAAAGCTACCCGATGCTTCAATTCGGAATCTATTTGATTCGCTTTCTATAGCACCCGCATCAACAACTTTGTTTTGCTTATTAAAAGCAAGTGCAATATCCGCCGAAGTAATACCTGTTTGAGCCATAACAGCTGGATCAACTGCTATTTCAATAGATCTTTTTTGGATACCATAAAGAGTAACTTTTGCTACATCTTTCACATTAAGCAAACCATTTTTAATTTCTATAGCATAATCTTCTAGCTGTCGAGGAGTAAATCCTTGACCATGAAGGCCATAAAACACACCTAATACATCACCAAAATCATCTTGAACGATTGATTTAGAAGCACCCTCAGGTAATTTTGCTTGGGCATCTCCCACTTTACGTCGAAGCAAGTCCCAGCTCTGTTGCATCTGGTCGGCTCTAAGCTCTTTCTTTAAATAGATAGTCATTTTAGACAGACCTTCTCTGTTATCTGTCTTTATGTAATAGAGTTCGCCCATCTCCTGAATGGCTTCTGCAAGTACATCCGTAACCTCAGTTTCTACTTCCATAGGAGAAGCACCAGGGTATGGTGTAATTACTACAGCTTGCTTGATGGTAAAAGGAGCATCTTCTAGTTTACCCATATTAAAATAGGAGAACAATCCCCCACCCAATATTAGGATCATTAGCAACCATGTAAATGACTTGCTAGATAAAAAGTATTTTACAAATTTTTCCATTACAAATTACTTAGAGCGAAGAGACTTCTCTTCCTTCGAATAACAAGTTTGTATTCGATGTTACTACTTTATCATTCTCTTGAAGCCCTGATACTATTTCTACTAGGTTATCACGATGTAAATCACCTAGTTTTACCGACACAGACTCTGTTTTATTACCACGCAACACCCACACATACGTACCTTTTTGGGGTTGATTGCAAACAGCTTGCTGGGGAACGAAGATGGATGCTTTACTACTATCCTTACTAGATGGTAAAACCAACGAACCTGTCATTCCACCCAATAAGCTATAATCTTCATTGTCAATGATAGCTGTTAGGAGATAGGATAAGTTATTATAAGTTGTACTCTGAGAAACAGTAATTTCACGAGTAGTCATCTTTTTCTCGGGTAGCTTATCAAAAGCTAGACTTACTTCAATAGAGTTTTTTGCTGCTTTACCAAGCTCTATAGCTAGTTGCTCAGGAATATAAGTTTCTGCTTTCAACTTTGTAATATCTATAAACGTTACTACAGTTTGTGACGGACGAACATCTTGGTGTTTTTCAATTTCTACCGACTGGATAAATCCATCAAAAGGAGCTTTCATATAGGTATCATTCAACTCATTAGTAGCAGTTTCGTATGCAGTTTTTGCCGTAACATACTCTGCATGAGTTTTTTCATAGCGACTACCAGATACATTCCCTTTATGATATAGATTGCTTATTCTTATAAATTCATTTTCTGTTTGTTGAAACACAGCTTTAGTTTGTTCTTTGCGGATAATGAAATCACGATTATCTATAGCTGCAATAAGCTGCCCTTTCCTGTAATATTGTCCAGGATGAACGTCAAATTTAACAACTGGACCTCCAACTCTAAAAGATAGTTGGGAAGTATTATAGGGCTTGGTACTAAATGTGTACCGACGATCATCTGTTGAGGAAAAAGATTTAGCTTCTCCCACTGTCACTTTAAAATCTTGATTGCCCGTTTCTTTTTTATCAGAACTGCAAGATGATAAAAGTAATACTAAACAAATAGGAATAATAGTTCTCATAAATCGCGTTTATTAATTCTTCTCATTTTCTGCATCAAAAGTAAGGGAAGCATCTATACATTACCTTATATACTTTACCAAAGCTGTATATTGAGCGACTCAAACGTATTTTTGATAGACTGAACTTTTTTTCATCCCAAAAGAGACTAAGAAAGAAGGCTTTATAGAGAGAAGAAATTAGTAATAAAGTCATAAAACTGTATATCTAAATGAATATTTATGGCCGCTCAGAATGTTTGTATAGGATAATTGGCAAAAACTATTACCTATTGAGACGCTAAAACTGTACATAAAACGATTAAGTGTGCAGTTTAAAAGGTTTGTATTTCACATTAATGATTTTGACATTGCGATTTGTAGCAATTTTTTGCTAAAAAGAATGGATTCACTAGTTTTATTCTTATCTTTGCCCTCTGTTTGAAATGACTATAAATACACATACACTACATTTATCAACTATTCGTTAGAACAGAATAAAACTGAACTATACGAGTGTTTTATAAACATCAATTCATGGGATTATTACAAGATAAATTGGCGAAATACGACCTTCCTCAACAAATTAAATCAAAAGGCGTATATCCCTATTTTCGCTGCATAGAGAGCGAACAAGATACAGAGGTGAAAATGAGCGGTAGAAAAGTGCTCATGTTTGGCTCAAATTCTTACTTAGGCTTAACCAACCACCCAAAAGTAATTGAAGCAGCTGTTGAAGCTACCCGTAAATACGGTACAGGCTGTGCAGGATCTCGTTTCCTTAACGGAACGCTAGACCTTCACTTACAGCTCGAAAAGGAACTAGCGGAATTTGTAGGTAAAGAAGATGCAATTATCTACTCTACTGGTTTCCAAGTAAACTTAGGGGTAGTTTCATGCGTAACAGGGCGTGAAGACTATATTATATGTGATGAACTAGACCACGCTTCTATCGTTGAAGGCCGCCGTTTATCGTTCTCTACAGTATACAAGTTTAGACACAACAATATGGAGTCGTTGGAAAACGAACTTAAAAAGTGTCGCCCTGAATCAGTGAAACTTATTGTCGTGGATGGTGTCTTTAGTATGGAAGGCGATATTGCCAACTTACCTGAAATCGTACGACTTTCTAAAAAGTACAATGCGAGTATTATGGTCGATGAAGCTCATGGCTTAGGTGTTTTGGGTGATCATGGACGTGGAACTTGCAACCATTTTGGCTTAACTGACGATGTAGATCTTATTATGGGTACATTCAGTAAGTCTTTAGCGGCTATTGGTGGTTTTATTGCAGCAGATGAAGAAGTTATCAACTACCTTCGTCACAACTCTCGCTCTTATATTTTCAGCGCTAGTAATACTCCTGCTGCTACAGCGGCTGCAAGAGCTGCTCTAGAAATAATGAAAACAGAGCCCGAACGTATTGAACATCTATGGGATCTGACTCATTATGCTCTAAAATGCTTCCGTGATGCTGGCTTTGAGATAGGTTCTACATCTACTCCTATCATCCCTTTGTATGTGCGTGATATGAATAAAACATTCATGGTTACCAAGATGCTATTTGATGAAGGTGTCTTCGTGAACCCTGTTGTTCCACCAGCATGTTCGCCAAACGATACTTTGATTCGTTTCTCACTGATGGCTACACATACTAAAGAGCAAATAGACTTTGCAGTAAGCAAATTGATCAAATGTTTCAAAGCTTTAGATATTCTCTAAGATGCTTTTAGACATCAAAATATAACGAAAGGGTTGACTAGTGATAGTCAGCCTTTTTTGTTAGAATCATTTTGATTATTAATTATTTACAACTCACACTTACTCCAAATAAGTGCTTCGCAATAACAAGTTTTACTCAAATATTTACATATTCAAGCTATATAGCTTATTATCAAGATTATATAAAGTAAATATTTATTAAAATACTTGGAAATATACCTATAAAATGCCTATATTATGAACTTGTATATGGAGCATATACTCAAAAGAAGATTCTTGTAGCTATAAGCTTTTATTACTCACAGAAGCAAGCTACATCTTTTTCAGTTACACATTTTTAAAATATTAATCAAATGTCTACAGTATGGAAAGAACAAACTATGGGCAATTCTGCTACGACTAGAAATCGCAGCTATAGGAATCAACGCAGCTTTTATAACACAAAGCCCATATTAGACAAAAACTCTACCGATACACAGTCTTCAACATCTACCAACGGGGATAGTAAGGATCACATCGCCCTTCACGACTTCCCTCCACAGGTAGATAAGATTTACTCATCAAATAATTTGATGACTATTCGCGTGGAAAGCAAGTTAGTAACCCGATCAATTGGAGAATGGATTGCAAAAGATCCGTTGAGCTTTGCTCAGGTAAGAAATAAGTATGATTTTGAATTGGAGCCACACCTCAATCGTGTCCTCTTTGAACGTATGAGAAGAATACCCAATAAACAAAAACAATTCTTAGGACTGAAGCTAAACATTGATTTTCCTAAATACTCCGAACCTATTCCTGCTAGTATCCCCTATAAAAGATACCCAGTGGAATTTTATATGTGGTGGCTTGAGAATAAGGATGCAGTAAAACTTAGTTTTAAGGAAAAGCTTGAGCTTCTCAATAAAGTAAATATGCTCAACAAAGATGCTCTCCTACCCCAACATCTTGCTTTAATGAACCGTATATAAGCACAGCATAAATAAATATTAAATTTATTTAGACACCGGCATGACATCATGTCGGTGTCTAAGTTTAAGTCTGCCTCTGTAAAATGAGGGTATCATTTACCCAAATGATATTTCTCTCAGGTGGTATCTACTGCAACTATCATCCTTACTCGATTTTTAAGTAAAACTAAAAATATCATTTAAGTATCACTAGTGCATCCCAGAAAAATAACGTACCTTGTCTCGGTCAACTCCACATCACAAATTGTTAAACACAATTAAATCAACAGCTTATTATGTGTAAAAACAAAAAATCACAACGGGTTTTTATCACTCTTTTCATTGTTGTACTTCTACTGGGTATGGGGTATGGTATGCTACAATTCCCCTTTAAACAACTAAATATAAATTGTCATTCTCTTCTATCTAAAACGAGTAACTCCTTTACTTTAGTAGATATTAATGATGAAGAATGGGATTCTGTTTACATTGCAGGACCTTACAACAACCTCGAAGATATAGATAACTCACTAGACTGGAAGTATAAAAGAAAGGTCAGTTTTATCGCCTCTAGTGATACGGAGTGTATCTTATTCTTTCTTAGAAAAGGAGAGCTAATTCATTATGCTGTTATTCCTCGTAAGCAAGTAGATTTTAGTTTGCTAGATGATCTTTTTCTATCCAAAAAAAATGCACTATATGTAGATAATCATACAGTGCATTTAAAAGCCCTAAACTAAAAAAGTTCATCTCTTATCTATTTCTAAAGGCTATAGAACCCCCTTTTTTCAGTTCGCCTGCTGTTATCATAAGTACTTGATTGTTATATGAATTACGTAAGCGAAGCAGGGTATTATCTGGAATATTGCTTGGAATTCTTATTTCAATATTATTTATATATGCAGATTCTCGATGCCTCATAAATTTTATTTCAGGATGCCCTTCTGCCTCAATACGATAATATCTCATATCCATGAGATAGTAATTATTTCTATACAAATAATACACATCACCAGCTGTTGATATAAGATAAGGTTCTAAAACAATATCTCTATTTTGCAGTAAACTACTATAGTACACCTCTTTCTTATAAGAAGTTCCATCTGTTAAGCGAGAGGAAATAGAGACATATTGAGAACTGTTTGCTTTATCTCTTTCAAACTGAAAGCGATATTTCCCATTTTCATAGACCAGTAAAGATCTAGGGATATAAGAGGGTGAAACCACTACTTTAGCCGACATTGGGAGTGGCTTGTTTTCAACATCTTTATAATAAATATTACCTCTAGCGCTATACATAGGAATGCTATTGGAAGCTGCCACCTGCAACTCTTTGAGCTGATAATAATCTGAATAGATACTCACAACCTCAGATGTGTTGCTCAGCGTTCTTTTAAAATAGACATTGTGCTCCCCTGCTTCTTTCACCATAAACTGATAAACATACAAGCCATTCTCTAAGCCTTGAATCACTAAATTGCTGTTCTTACCCGCATCCGTATTAGGATATAAGTATTTACTCTCAATGAGGAATTTGATAGGGAAAATAGCTTCACTCACAATTTCTTCTTTAGGAATATTTAGCTGAATAACGACTTCATCATCACTCTTATCTCCATAACTTATTAAACGTGCATTTAGTACTCGTTTGTGTCCGAACTCTATTTTTACAGTACGCATCAAATCACCTGCTTTAATTCGCACTTCACCTATATGCGTCTTTAAATCAGGCAGAACCCAGTAACTTTTCGCTCTTATCGTACCTGTTATTTTCTTTTCTTCTTTTGATAAAATTACATTGTAATAAAAAGTAGTAGGGTTTAATACTTCCTCCCCCTCATTCTGAATAAGTGTAATTTCTACATCCTTTTCTGTGTAAGGGAAAGATTCTCCATTTGAACTAAATGTATAATCAACCCAGAAATCATTATTGGGTTCATTGTAAATATAAAAGGTCTTATCGACTGTTAAAGAGGTATATCCATCAGTTATTTTGGGATACTCATCGAGTAACACAGATAAAGAGGCATTTTCTGCTGGAGCATTGTTTACCGCTTCTTGCAAATCTCGATATCCTTTTTTAGAAACAGCTTTGATCTTAATACTATAATGAGTATTTCTATAAATATCTAGTCGGGTAAGGGCCTTACTATCGTGAAAACCGAGTTTATAATAGCATATTTGCCCTTCAAAACGGGCCTTTAGAATGATATAAAGATTGTTGTCGGTTGTAGAACGATGTCTCTCAAAAAGATCAAATGCTTGATGTGCTGGTGTAAACTCTACTTCATCTGCAGAGACTGTTAGTACTCCATTTTTATCCATAGGAGCAAAAGTTTGAAGTTCTAAAGGATAGCTTTCTGTAATAGCACCTTGTGTAAAGAGTTTCTTTTGACCATCAAAAGGAGCTAATGTTCCTTTTTGAGGTGTATTATGAATGCTAAATCCTAAAATCTCAAAGCGATCGAGTGTACCTGTTTCGTTGAGAATAGAGATACGAGCTTGATTTCTCAACAACTGAATCGTTCCTAAATAAGTATTTTCCTTCAAACTAGGGGCAACTATTCTTTGCCAATACATAGCTTGCTCTCCATTAATCTGCGTAATCACTTCTCCCTCGTCTTTCCCTTCATACTTTGAAGAACTCTCCAGATTGAATAAAACATCTAAACTACCTTTTTCAACCAAAGCTAAATGAATAATTCGCTTCTGTACCGAACTAGGTAAGCTAAAATTTAAGGAAGCTGAAGGGGTATAATCTTGTTTTCGATAGGTTATCCATAAACCTTCTTCATCAAAAAGAAAGAGATAGAGTTCTTTATGGTCTGTTGTGTTTGTGCGGGTAGTACTATTGGAGTCAAAGTTTGCATAGTCGAGTTGCAAACTTATGGATACATCAGAATCACCTTCCTCCTCTTTAATGATATCTAAATCACTAGCGCAAGAAGTTATTGCTAGTGCTAGTATTAAGCTAAATAGAATATATTTTATGTTCATGATTTTTGTCATTAAATATCTCTTACACACCTTACATAGGCGCTATAATAATAATGTGAACTATAGGATCCACTGATATATGCAGGATCTGCAAACCCTAAATAGTTTGGAATTGAATAGTTTGACCCATCCCAAACCACACCTCTGCCATAATATATGCTATAACTATCATTGCTAAAATTAGCATTGGGAGTTCTGTAATCGCCAAATGCTCCTTCATATCCATCAAACTCATTGATAGCCATAAAAATATGATAACGATAACTAGCACCACTCCAGTAATTAGGTCCTCTAAACAAATCTTTTATAGGGGAATAATAATCATTTTGGAGTGCATTTAGGTATTCTATTTCTGCTTCGGTAGGCAATCGCCAAGTTCCTGGTTCATAACCGCCCTCACCATAAGTAGCACAGCGTTCTCGTGCCGACATGATAGTTTGTCCGTAGAAATCATAGCTACGGTTATACATTACACGGTTGTAAATACTTCGTTGAGAGGCTACAACAAAATTGGGTGAAATAAGCTGATTGTGTTCTTTGTCTTCATAGGTATATACTTTTCCATCTTTTATATACGTAGGATCTCCTGTCTTGTATTTTTTACCATTAAACTCCTCACCTCCAGCAAGCGTTGTTATCGCAAATAGATTAAAGTTGTTTTGGCTATTTGTACCTGCATCATCATTATAATCATGGGTATAATAAACACCTTTAAACTTCTGAGACTCTTCCGATCTTCTTCCTGTAATATAACGGGCAGGATATTGTTTAATAGTCAGTTCTTCCTGAAACCCATATTCATCTTCAAATACTACTGTTATGTATCTGGGAGAGAAGTTACGAGGTATCGGTGAGGATATCTCAATGTTTTTGGGCGTTGTATTGTTGTTTATTGTAAATCGAGGATATTCATAACTATAAGAATTGATATATTCTTTATAAGACTCTAAATCTTTTTTACCTGCTTCTTTTTGTCTCCAAGCATAGTACCATACCTCTTTTATTTTTGCCGTTCTTACTTTTGATGAGGCTACAAACTGCACCTTATATTGGTCGGTATTTGCCATATACACCTCATGCTCCTTCAACATAAAATAGTGTGCTTGTACAATAGAGGTGCTCAACTCCTTTATTGACCAATCTTGTATGATAAATTGCGAGTTAAGCCATATAGGAGATTTCTCGATTGTGCTACCTAGCTGTCCGATTACAGGATTGATAAAATAATGATGATTCGCATTCACCTTATTATATCCTTTGGGATTGACCGATGAATCTCCTGCAATAGGAATGGCATAATAGTAAGTATCCACCTCGCCACTATCCGATCGCTTTAACTGGATACGATATTCTAAATAAGTCTGCTTGCTTTCTTCTTTCCACTCTCCCGAATAAGAATAGAAAACAGCTGTTCCCTTTGGAGGAATAACCCGAAAGTTTTTCACATCCTTGGGTTCATTATCCATTGTCAGATACGAGGAGATATCTAGATGCGACTTGGTATAAATATTGTGTAACCTTACCTCTACGGCATTCTCATCTACAGGAAGGTAGAAGAACTCTTCTCCTAGTGCATTGTATCCTTTTATTCCTTGTGTAGGAAATGTGGGGTACTTACTTTCTATCTTCGAGGCCAATCTGACTAATGAGATATTACCAAGTACATTCTCTTTCCCTACAAAATGAAGTTGTTTGGATAGGTTACCAAGCATTACAAACTGCTGAGGCACACTTTTTTCAAGGAAAGAGGCATTTTCAATTACATGTTGTTTCAGCTCATCCAACTGATTAATCTCTCCCGCAGAATGATTGACTAGTACATAAATCTGCACAACCGCATCACTCAGCTCTTTACGTAACCGCATAGAGGGTACCGATATTTCTAGTTTGGTATTACCCTTGAGAGATAAAGAAGAAGTTTCGGGTTTCCATATCAGTTTTCCCTCTGAATCAAAGAAAAACACTTCAATAGAGTGAATTGTATTTTCATTCAGATGATCTTCTCCAGGTTTGGTTCCTTCAGATATACTCCCTCTCGTAATAGTAGCAATGCCCTCTGAGGAGGGGGTAGATAATGTTAAGTAGATTGTTCCCGCATCCATTTCACCCTCACCGTCCTCTGTATCAGAAGTACATCCACTGAATAGAGGTAGGAGGATGATCATGAAGAAGGACCAGATGTATGTTAGTTTATTTCTTTTCATAGAATTGGGGATATTTATTATATCAGTTGAACTTTAAGTCGATTATTCTTTCCATAAAGTGTTATTTCTCTTCCACTTTTCAATTTCACTTTTAATGGAACTTCTTTACCATCGACAGTAAAGTACAGTTCAGTAGATTGATTAATTAGCACACTCGATACTGCCCTCGTAGTAAGGGTTATGGCTTTCTTTCCTTGAATGGGATCAGCTTCTGCATAACCAGTATCGGCTCCTACAAACTGAAAATTGTGTCCATTGGTAAGTGTTGCTTTCCACTTTGCCGTTTGTGGACTCTGGAGCCAAAAATGTATAGGAGGAGTTTTTTCTCCTTTATGAATACGTATCACATGGTCTTCATAGAAGTCTATATCATCAATTACGAGAGTAGGTACTTCATATTTTACTTCTGCATAGTTGTCGGACTGATATTCTACGTAGTTCCAAGGAAGTATATTTAACTCTAAATCAATATCATTTTTGTTGAGCTTAATTCGATGAACATAGTGTTTGTTTCTTTCTAGGTTATATTCGGGCTTTTCGCCATTTAAACCCAATTTTTCTCCTCGGGCAAACTCAAGATATTTGATACCTACTCCTTTCCAACTATTCTCGTAATTGGAAACAATGGGTAGCTGATACTCTTGATCATCAGCCAAACGAATATAAATATAAGGGACGGTTTCTGAATTTTCTTTCCATTCATTAGCACCCGAAAAATATTCGGGGAAATAATTCAAGGTCTTGATTTGAAATTCTTCTCCACCGTCAACTATTCCTTCAAGGCTTAACTGACTCTTCTTACTAGCCGATAGCTTTGCTGGGAAAAAGGGAAAGATGGAAGTTGTGGTATTTCGTATCTGTACCCCTTCTATCTTTTTATATGAACCAGATAACCCTTGAATATCTTTAAAACCTTCTCCCTTTAATATCAAGCTTATTTTAGCTACGGCACGTTCTAGCTCCACAGGGCGAGCATTTTTTAGTAATTCAAATGAATGAGGATGTGTCTTTGTTCCTCCTTTGGGAATGTAAACACCTTCTTGAATGTGAGTCATCAACAAGCCTTTATTGGGAATGTCCGAATTGTTCCATTGTCCCTCTTTTACTTCAAGCTCCTTGAGCTGTTCACGAGTAGTAATCTTACTTAATTTATTTTTTACTACAGATGATGGATTAGCTAAAAAATAGAAATCATACATTCCTGGTACTACTGCTATCCATTCATTGGTTTCTAGTGGGGTATGTACCACAGGGTCTTTCAATGTCAACGTTTTGCGTTTGACAAGTTTATGCGTATCGTGATCAAAAAGAAATACTTCTAGTTCTTTCACTAAGAACTCTTCATCTACTACTTGCTCATTCCATGCAGAGCGTGTAAATAGAAGGTAGCTCAAGTTGGCGTCTGATTGCCCCACCACTGATTCGCTTGTACCCAGCGTTGGTAGCAAGTCGGACTGACATGAAGTAAGCAAGCCTATGATTAGTACCAAACCCAAGTTCATCCCACATTTCATCATTTTACCCATAATTATTCCTATTAATCTATTCCTAACTCTGTATCGTAACTGTGAATTAACCAATCGTTTACCCAGATAGCCGAACAATAGAAAGTATAACAATCTTTGCATCTATCACTTAGTTTAAACTTGAGTTCAAAATCGTTTTCACAATCGATATTTATATTGTAGTTTTTCATTAATATGCTTCCCAAAAGATCACCTTGGTAGATGATTTCATTACTTCGTTTATTACGAATGATCAACTCATTTTGCTGCCCCATCTTTAAATCTAAGACGTGAAAATAGCTTTGAGATTCATTCTTCTCTACACTATAATTCTTTTGATAGGTGAGTTGTGGCTGATGAGTAGGCAAACTACCATCTCCATTCTGTAGCCCATTAGCTGAGCGTATGATAACTTCAAAGTTATTGATATCCTCTTCTACTGATTCATCTAGTGTGAGTAGCACCTTTATGCGATTGGTCTTTTCAACTATAGGAATCGCAATCTCTTTAAATACAGAACCTTCACCTTTAGCACGGGGTGTTTCAAAAGCTTCACTTTCACCGATATAAAGAGGTTCTAATTCTGTAACTTGTACTTGATTTTCTTTCTGAGATAGTGACAGATAAGCATCTGTTGGTTTTTGTACAACAGATTCTGTATAGCTCTTATCTACCCCACTCCATACTTTTATTTTATAAGTTCCTTGAGGTAAAACTAGAGTAAGTCCATTCTCTTCTGTTTGCGTCCATTCTTCTCTTTTTATCTGCTTGATAAGATTATCTTGATCGTCAAAAGTGAGAATGCGTAAATCTTTTAGCTCCGTAAAAGGAGTTTTTAGCGATGAACATGCATGGGTATGATAGAAACGAAGTGATACACCTGTTTCGCAATCTTCTAGATTATCATAAATAAGGGCATCACAACTAGTTAGGCTTATAAAAATCAGAAGAGAGAATACTTGAAGTATTCTATGAATTGATTTCATGCTGAATATTTTAAAATTGGTCTACAGAAAACCAACTGTTTTCTGTAGACCAATAGAAAATGTATAATTGAGTATTAGTTAGTAATCATTTCCTAAATCCATGTCATAAGAATTTAAGCCCCAATCAAGAACAGAAATCTTCACTGATAAATAAGTTTTATCTAGTTCTAGTGGATCTGTTGGATCAATAGGATTTCCTGGATCTTCTGTCCCTGGCTTAGTAGGCTCATTAGGATCGAGTGGATTATAAGGTAAACCGATTTCATTGAAACCTGTGATATGTACGTGATACACTTGGTTACGAACGGTTGGAGATGTTTTTGTTTTCGTTTGATCTGCCTCACCTCCTGATACTGCATTAGGGTTCAACCAAAGTACATACTTCATTACGCCTTTACGGTATGCTCTTACTTTTTGTCCACCTCTAACCGCATCAATAGCAGCTGTTTCATCCGCATAGAACTTACCATCAGTCATACCTAAGAACAAGTCTGAACCCTCAGTGTATACTTTTTCCGTATCAGCTAAAACAGATGTAGGTTTAAATTTAGCTCTTACCTCAAAGTAAGTAGTATTTCCTTTTCTATAATCAGCCTCTCCGTGAGTTACAGGAAGTACAAACTTACTTACTGCTTCTTTCACTAGTACATCTTTGATGTTGACTGTTGTACTCGACTCTATTTTTGAAACTTTTGTAAATTGTTCTAGTCCAGAAAAATCATATTTATTCATCACTTCTGTATTCCAAGGATCATTAGCAGGAACGTA
>NZ_DYYK01000112.1:0-2700 GCF_020741705.1 Bacteroides coprosuis | reverse complement strand
CTTTATAATTCTGTTCAGGATATCCAAATTTTCAAGAATGACGGTTATTTACCATGATAATAATATTATTATCTGTTCTTGTACTACTTGTATTGTTTATGTAAAATTTTCAAAGATCGCTTATCTTAAATCGGCTTCGTTTTAGAAGCGAGTGCAAAGGTATAAACTCTAAATTTAATATCAAAATAAAAAGTGATTTTTTTATTTCTTTATTTCTTATCAGAGTGTCTTCCTTAGCCCATATGTTTTAGATTTCAGTTTGCAAAGATAAGAAAACTATTCCGTATCCTCCAAACCTTTTTGCCAAAACTTTTTCGCTAATAAACCTTCAGTCCAATATGTCAATTTTTGCATGCTCTGTTACTCTTACAAAGCGGGTGCAAAAGTAAGCGCTTTTTGACTTCAATCCAAATATATTAATACTTTATTTCTGAATATTTTATTCCTATTTACTTAATATCCTATCAATCTTATTCTTATAACAAATTCTTTTTTTAATCAATTCTCAAAGGAAATACAAGTAGGTTACTTTATACACATTATTATATATGCACCCTAAAACCCCCTTTTTAAATGATCTCGAAAAGAGCTCAAGTTTATCGATTTTAAGTTCATTTGCCCAATACCAGAAATAACTTTAACCCTTTGATCGTAATGACATGTCGGTGTCATGATGAGTACATGACACCGACATCGTGTTACGAGCAAAGGGGGCTATGCCTTATTGGTAAGGCATTTTACTAGCGAAAAGAGTTTAAATTGTTATATCAAGAAAAGAAAGAAGTTCTAATCACAGAATAGGGACATATCATTCTATTTTCTATCTTTGTTCAACTAAATTAGAAGTTAAAAATCCATGGAAAATACCCCATCCTATTACGTAAGTAGAAAAACATTATTATTAACAGCCGCTATTATCTGGCTAATTGCAGGAGTCAATGTATTTGCTGTAGGCATTCAGACATGGATAATAACTGAAATGAGTTGGTTATTAAAAAGCATGTTTGCTCTCATTACATTTCTCATATTCAACTTTATTATATTTGGCCCCTTGTCAAAGAAGTATTCCAAAAGGATTTTATCATATACCGACCAAAGCCACCCTCTCTCATTTTTTGATATAAAAGGATGGCTCATTATGATTTTTATGATGGGACTAGGTTTCTCTGTAAGAAAATTCGATCTTTTACCCAACACCTTTATTGCTCCTTTCTATGTTGGTTTATCAATCGCTTTAAGTTTAACTGGAATTCAATTCCTTATTTATTGGGTTAAACTGAATAAGATATAGTATAATTATACATGTCTCCCAGATATTTATGCTATTAAAGCTTTATTGATAGATATTAAAGCATAATTATTATATATTTGTGGCTGAATATAAATTTTTATACATAAAATGACAAATCAGCCCCATCCTATTGTATCTTTATTACCTATAGCGGTACTAATTTTATTACTTACATTAATCATACCCATCTTTGGCAGTGATGCACTCGCAGGTGGCAGCCAAATAGCCCTATTAACAACTAGTGCTTTTTGCGTTTTCCTAGGTATCCTTATTTATAAAAAAAGATGGATTGATTTTGAGAAAGCAATCGTCAACAACATATCAGGAGTAAGTACAGCACTCATTATATTACTAATCATTGGTGCATTAAGTAGCGTATGGATGATAAGTGGTATTGTCCCTACTCTTATTTATTATGGTGTTCAGATTATTCATCCTCATTTCTTTTTAGCATCAACTTGTATCATCTGTGCTATTGTTTCCATTATGACAGGTAGTTCATGGACAACAATAGCAACTATAGGTATTGCCTTAATGGGAATTGGCAGAGCTCAAGGGTTTAGTGATGGGTGGATTGCTGGTGCTATAATATCAGGGGCATACTTCGGAGATAAAATATCCCCTCTCTCGGACACTACTATATTAGCCTCATCTATTTCTGAAACTCCTTTATTTCAACATATCAGATATATGCTTATCACCACTGTACCATCACTTATTATAACTCTTATTATATTTGCTGTTGCAGGATTTACACAAACTACAAATAACACGGAACAAATACAGCTATTTGTAAATTCTCTAGAAGGTAGATTTTACATTACACCCTGGCTCCTTATAGTCCCCTTAATAACAGGAATCCTTATTGCTAAAAAGATACCATCAATTATCACCCTTTTTCTATCTACTTTGCTAGCTTTAGTTTTTGCTATTCTTTTTCAACCTAATATATTATTAGAAATAGCCAACACCCTAGATATAAATAGTTATAAAGCAATATTCAAAGGATCAATGCTTACTCTTTATGGAGGAACACAAATTGAAACAGCCAATGAAATCTTAGCAGAACTAGTAGCAACAAGAGGTATGTCGGGTATGCTAAATACAGTATGGCTTATTATCTGTGCGATGTGTTTTGGAGGAGCAATGACTGCTGCAGGCATGATACAGAGTATTACCTCGACTTTTACTAAAATGATAAAAAATAGATTTAGTATTGTTGGCTCTACTGTTGGATCGGGGCTATTCTTAAATCTCGCTACCGCTGATCAATATCTCTCAATAATTCTAACTTGTAATATGTTTAAAGACATTTATAAGAAGATGGGATACGAAAGCAGACTACTAAGTCGTACAACAGAAGACGCAGTAACGGTTACTTCTGTATTAATACCCTGGAACTCATGCGG
>NZ_DYYK01000111.1:0-17015 GCF_020741705.1 Bacteroides coprosuis | reverse complement strand
AGGATAGAGTGAGATTTAATCTCTTCGCAGCTTGAGTTTCTCAAAAGAACCCAGCCTTTTAAACCGCAGTTAAAGGTTGGGTTCTTCATTAACTCCTACTCAACTACTGCCACCCACCAAGCATCTATCCTGCCCTACTATTCCCAGTTTTTAATAAGGTACAAAGAATAGAAAGTTTATTACCCTTTTGGATCAAAAAGCAACAAAAAACTTCTTTTAAGCAAATAAAAGAATGGTTGATATTGAAATTAATACAATAATTTGTATCTTAAGTTGACATACCAAATCAATCATATTATACTATGCGAACTGGGATTTATTCTCTTTTCTTTTTATTCCTTTTTTCCTTTAGCAGCTGTAGATACAGCGAACTCGATGAGGATTACAATGAGCTTTTCGATATGATCGAATCATCAGAAACTACAACTCATGCTATTTCTTTTGATACGATGAAAGCAGTAAATACGCAAGATATATCTCCCAACTGTACGACAGAAGATTTATATGGCATACAGGTCTATTTTAAGCCCAACCTTCAAGAATCAGAATACAAGCCTTATGCTTATGGCCTATTTAATGACACACAAGATCTACAAATCAAGTTACTAGAGAACTATTTGTATAAAGTAGTCTGCACTAGAATAGTGAATGGAGTAGAAAAAGTAGCTCATGATGCAGAGTCCAATGCCTATTGGAACCCTTTTATCACACTAACGGCTACCCCTCTCAACAATAAATTTCAATACTCTACTAAAGCAGAAATGAAGGACTTAGGAAAATCACAAACTATGCTAATTGATGAAAATAATCAACATAAGCTCTATAATACACCCAATGTAGATCGCTATTATGGTGAGTTGAATGATTTTCAGCCAAGCTGGGCTGAAACCACCATTACACTAAAACTAAACCGAGTAGCGTGTGATGTTCTCTTTGTACTAGAAGGCGATGATGCCGATGCTCAATTTAAAATATGGATTGATGGCACTCCTATCCCTTATTCTCCTCAAATAGAACAAGGTTATATTATAGTAAGAAATGTAATCACTCTACCCGAAGATAGGACTCAAAAACACCTTTGGTATGACACTGAATATAAGAAAACATTAAATACGGTTCTTTCATGGCAATCCGACCAACAAGAAGAAAGGAACTATTCAGAAAATAAAACATATAGTCACAAACAAGAAAATAATATTATTTTCTATGCCTATTAATAAAAGTCTAAATTTAAAATAACATTTTATTCATTTAGCTGTTCTGTAAATCACAATCACACTTATCATCATCAAACAGGCTACAATACATACTTAGAGGCATTTTCTATTTAAATATTTCTTACCCAGTAGAATTGTCCGAAGAAAATAATATCCCATTTTTACCCAAAAGAGTATATAATTCAATGGCATCTTTTAAAAACTTTAATTATCTTTGAAAAATAGATAAAAGAAAAATAATACATACGTTAATTAAGAAAGTACTTTAATGCAAACTAATTGCAGAGATGGTCATATTATCATCAATCGATAATATTATTTTCATAATACTAATTAATGAATGAATAAAAAGAAAGCTTGTAGATAAGATGTGCTAATTGCTTGCCAGCTATAGTCTACAATTCTACAAGCCCATAAGCGCAGTGTTTTACGATAAGGTTTATTATCAAGTTTAATCTCGTGATTAGTAATTAAAATACATCTATAATTATTATTTTAATAACGCTTCTCACCGATTCCTCTACTACTCTTTTCAGTAGTCTGTATTTAATTAGCAATTGCTAATGATATGTACATAAAAAGTTAATAAATAGTGAGTCGATGCTAAGTGATACTTGCAAACTCAACAGATAGAAAAACTTATAATGAACCTACTTATATTGTAAGACACTCGCTTATTCTTCTATACATAAGGAAGACAAATTCATGTTACACGAAAAAGGTATCCTCTTATCCGTAGGATACCTTTTTTTATGCACATACAACACCATCACAGTATTTGCATCAAAACTTCTAGTTGCCGATATGGATTAAAGAGTAAATCTACCTTATTGAAAGCATTTAAGCGGATGGTTTCTCGTGAAGAGGAACTAGTATATTGGCTCAACCACTTATCTATTCCTTGAGCCAAACTAGCTGATGAACCTTGCGTGAAGAAAAAACCAGTACTACCCTCTTCTATTGCCTCCGACTCGGGCATTTGCTGGTCGAGATTATTATGCGAAGCCACGGGGGTACCATACATCATAGCATGAATAGCTGTTAGCCCCACATTGCCTGGTGAAACACATAACTGGGCATTATAAATTAATTCTCCCAATTCTGTTTCTTCATAGCATGCACCATAAAACCACAGCTGAGAAGTAATACCTAGTTGGACAGACAAGGCTTGTAGGGCGGCTTCATCCTCTCCCGTTCCTATCAATACTACATTTACAGGTTTGCCTACTTCTTGTAACTGAGCAACGGCATGGAGCAAGATATCAATCTGTTTTACCTTTTGCAATCTACCCACAAAGCATAACACGGGATCATCGTTGCCAAAGTGATTTCGATAAATAGCAGTTGGGCTTAGCTGTTGGCGTACCTTTATCTGAGTGTCATAATCGAGAGAATTGTAGATGCAGAAGAGTTTATCCTTATGAATACCTTTCTCTTCTAAAATTTTTAAGCCTCTCTCATTATAAGTAAGAATAGAATGTGCCAAAGAGAAATAGATTTTCTGCACCTCATTATTTAAGGCTGAACCAGAAGAGTGCCAGCCATGTGTCCAGAGAATAGCTCGTTTACCCCATACCCTAGATAAAAGAAGAATAACCCATGAAGAAGCATTCTTTATTTCTCCCGTGAGAATAAAGGAATCATAAGAAAAAAAGTAACGAAGCAATCCTTTCTGCCAGTAGAAGCCTCTCCACCATTTATTCTTCAAAAAACCTTTAAAGCTCTTGAGCCTTGAGGTATCCAATGGCTTAATACTCGTTTGTATTTTATCTCCGAAAACAAAATCAACATTCAGCACCTCTCCCATCTTAGCATATATTGCCTGACGATAATGTGGTCCATAATTGAATGCACACAAAGTTTTTCTATTAGTAGCCATTTTCGGAGTCTATTAAGTAATACGTTATTAATACAATATCGAGTAGATAAATATATCTAGCCCTACAAAACTACTACTAAATGTAAAATTCAACAAATGTTACTTCTACCTTTATTCTTGAGTATAAAGAGAGGAGAGCCATCTCTATGAGATAACTACCCAACACCAAACTGAGTTTTACAATTAATATATAAAAAGGTGTTTTGACTAGAATACGAATAAGATTCTGACACCGATATGATAATACGATGACACCGACATGTTGATACGATGACACCGACATGATGATACGATGTCGGTGTCAAAGTGTATCTATAGCACGATGAAAAAACAGCCGTTTCACTAATGATAACCAAATAAAAAAGCCCAAGTTTAAACCTGGGCTTGTAAAGATTACGATCTATCTTAAATTTTATTCTTTTGTTATTTCTCTATATGCATTCATACTAAAAAGGTTAATAAATACGTGTTCTCTCTAAGCAAATACTACTCAAGCATGTGCTTCTTCATACTCTGCTACCAAGTCACTAAGTTCTTCTAGTTCCATAATTTGCTTGTATTGTTGAGCAGACTTTGTCTCAACGAGCTTTTCTAATTGCTCCATTCTTTTACGTGCTTCTTTGTACTGTTTAGTAGATGTAATAGGCTTAATCTTTCCCATAATACTGGATTTTAATAGATAATTGTACGATTAAATTACTCAATCTAATTGATCGATTATACTTTTAAGGTTCTTTTTTGAGATTAATTAATGAGGAATACTCCTCTGTTTCAAATTTAAAAAAATATTTTTTGAATCATCCCCTATTTTGGAGAAGAAAACAATCTATTTCTTCTCGTTAATCTTTTACAAACACCAGTAAATCATTTTATATTTCAAATTTACTGCAAACCTTGTACAAGAGATTTTGCAAGAATAAAGATAAACTAGTTTTCTTATCTTATTTTTATGATTAATTTTAACAATTGAGAGTATATAAATTATAAACAAGATCCTATGAAGAAGATTTATCCCACCCTCAGCTTAATGGCTCCCCTACTGGCTTGGAGCGGAAAAGCAGATGGAAAAGTAAACAAACCCCAAGATGAAAAGAAACCGAATGTTATTATTATTTATGCAGATGATTTAGGTTATGGAGATTTGGGATGCTATGGTGCTAAAAATGTAGTTACTCCTCATATTGATAAGTTGGCACAAAATGGAGTCCAATTTATGAATGGACATGCTACAGCGGCTACTAGCACACCCTCTAGATATTCGCTACTAACGGGTGAGTATGCTTGGAGAAAACCAGGAACTGATATTGCTGCAGGAGATGCGGGTATGATTATCCGTCCCGAACAGTTTACTATGGCCGATGTGTTTAAAAGTGCCAACTATACTACTGCGGCTTTTGGCAAATGGCATTTAGGTTTAGGAGATAAATCGGGCGAACAAGATTGGAATGCTCCTTTGGCGGCCCATTTGGGAGATTTAGGTTTTGACTACTCCTATATTATGGCTGCCACTGCCGACCGTGTACCTTGTGTATTTATTGAAAATGGTAAGGTTGCTAATTACGACCCCGAACACCCTATTGAGACTAGTTATGAAAAGCCTTTTCCTGGCGAACCTTTGGGAAGTACACATCCCGAACTTTTATACAATCAAAAATCGAGTTACGGACACGACATGGCTATTGTTAATGGCATCGGCCGCATTGGCTATATGAAAGGAGGCGGTAAAGCTCTTTGGAAAGATGAAAATCTGGCAGATTCAATCACAACTCATGCTATAGACTTTATCAAGGAGAATAAAGACAACCCCTTCTTTATCTATTTTGCAACCAATGATGTGCATGTTCCTCGTTTTCCTCACGATCGGTTTAGAGGTAAAAACAAAATGGGTGTTCGTGGAGATGCTATCGCACAATTTGACTGGTCGGTAGGTGAAATTATCAAAACCCTAAAAGAGCTCAACCTAGAAGAAAACACCTTGATCATTCTTTCGAGTGACAACGGCCCTGTTATCGACGATGGTTACGATGACCAAGCAGAAGAACTACTTCACGGCCATAAACCAGCTGGCCCATTTAGAGGGATGAAGTATAGTGCTTTTGAGGGAGGAACAGCTGTACCCGTAATTGTGAGTTGGCCCAAAGCAATAAAGAAAGGTAAAAAATCGGAAGCTCTCCTTTCACAGATCGACTTAATGGCTTCTTTTGCCACTTTGGTAGATACTAAAATACCAAGAGGTTTTGCTCCCGATAGTGAAAACAGACTCGATACGTGGCTAGGTCATAACGAGATAGACCGTCCTTATATTATTCAACAATCTGCCAACCATACCTTATCTGTACGCACTAAGGAGTGGAAGTATATCGAGCCAAATGAAGGTCCCAAGATTGTGCCTTGGGCTCCACAAGCCGAAACAGGGAACCTCCTAGAGCCACAACTTTATAATATGGCCGACGACAATTCAGAACAAGTTAATGTAGCAACTCAGCATCCTGAGAAGGTTTTTGAACTCCAAAATATTTTAAGAGTAGAAAGAAAAAAATAAATACTCTTTTTTTACTTCATAAATAGACTGTCTTTTCTCTAGGCAGTCTATTTTTTTAGGGATAACTCATGCCCCAATAAAGTGATTATGCTCTGTTTTTCTGACATTCTTTTCGATACTCCTTCCTTTGTTAAAACAATCAGTATCTGAATATAACACCCTATCACGAAAAGCAATCTTTTATACTCTTTCTAAATTGTATATTATACACAACAAAAAAAGGCGCTTGATATACTCCTAGTATTACCTAATTATATAAGATTGCTAAATCCAAACTTAGTCTTCCATACCAGTTTCATTTCTACTTTTAATAGCCTCCACAAATCTCTCTTATCCTCTCTTTTACACTTTTGACAAAAAGCACCCTAAGCTCACTAAAACATCCCATTATTACACTTTTATCAAAAAAAAGAAGCAAATAAATAAAAACAGGATAAATATACTGTAAATAATATTCACTTCTACTTTTATTTTTGCAACCTGCTTTAGAAACATCCAAAAGCCATTATATTACATATATATGCCTAACTAGGAATCATTATATGTTAATTCATATAGAATAATAAACAATATTCGAAAAATATATTAACCCTTGTTATTAGTAAATTAATCTTTTTTTATATTATTTAGTTTTACCAAACCACGACAATATGACACTGGAATAGATTTTTAAATAATAAAAGACAAGTATAAGACTCAAATTACTATCAATTAAGAATACAAAAACGCTTATTATTCAGAAGTACTAAAGTCTTAAATATACAACTATCTAAAAACCGCTTATCTAGTTAGTCGTTTCATTATTTAGATTTATTCACATAAAACAAATAATTATACACTTTATTAAAGAGATAAAAATATTTCACTAAACTATTTACACTTTATGTTTAATTTAATTCAAATTATTAATTGTAATAGAGCTTCTGCTTTATTACTTGTTGCAGCGCTATTTTGTGCACCGAGCTACTCGTATAGCAAGGATTCACAAACTGCCAAGGCAAGTAATAAGATAGAAACTCTATCACAGAATACTTCTAGTCAACAGAAGAAAAAGCTGACAGTAAAAGGAAGTATTAAAGACCACGAAGGTGAACCTTTAGTGGGAGTATCCATTCGAGAAGAAGGCAGTAGTAATGGTACTATTACCGATATGAATGGCCAGTTTCAAATCACTGTGGACCAAGGCGCTTGTATTCTTTGCTCTTATGTGGGTTTCCAAGAAAAAAGAATATTCTGTACCAATGATCAAGATATTGACATCAATCTAGAAATTGATAGAAAATTTCTTGAGGAGGTGGTTGTAGTGGGTTATGGTACACAGAAAAAAGTAAACCTGACAGGAGCTGTGGAGCAGGTGAATAACAAAACCCTAAAAGATAGACCAATCGTTAATATTGCGAGTGGCTTACAAGGGCTTGTACCCAACCTTAACATTGAAACTAATGCAGGGCCTAGCAATAGCATTAAAAAAATCAATATACGAGGTATGACTTCTTTCAACCAAGCTGAGCCTTTAATATTGGTTGATAATGTTGAGATGAGTCTAAACCAGATAAACCCAGCCGATATAGAATCTATCTCCGTATTAAAAGATGCCTCTTCGGCAGCAATTTATGGAGCTAGAGCAGCTTACGGGGTAGTACTGATACCACACGTAGTGGACAGAAGAGTGAAAAACCTGTTGTGCAAGTTTCGGCTATGGGCTATTGGCAAAAAGCAAGTGAAAAACCTAAATTACTAAATTCACTTCAGTATCTAGATTACATTGACCAAGCA
The DNA here is from genome assembly GCF_020741705.1 of Bacteroides coprosuis. NCBI lineage: Bacteria > Pseudomonadati > Bacteroidota > Bacteroidia > Bacteroidales > Bacteroidaceae > Bacteroides > Bacteroides coprosuis. The sequence goes on along the minus strand of NZ_DYYK01000111.1, from coordinate 9,601 downwards.
TTTAACAACTCAAATGGAACAGAAAACGAGCACTTCTTCCAACCTAAGATTTATGAGTATGCTGAAAAGTACTTTAAGGATCCTAGAAATAATGAAGCGGTGTTTTTTGATGAAACGATAGATAGATCACTTTATCAATATGTAGGAAATACTAATTGGTGGGATCAGATCTACAAAAAGAATAGTTTCTCTCAGCAGTATAATGCAAGTATATCTGGTGGAAATGACCGTACAACCTATTATTCATCATTTACTTATAATAATGTAGAAGGTTTGTACAAGAATGTAAATGACAATTACCAGAAAGTCAATGCCTTTATGCATATCAAAACCAATATTACCAACTGGTTATCGGTAAGTGTAAAATGTCATACAATTACAATAAAAGAGATACACCATCCAATGGATCGACTTATGGACAACCAGGAGCTGCTATTCTGCACAAGGATTGAGTCCTCTTATGCCCGTATATCATCCCGATGGAAACTTCTCGGGACAAGGACGAGTTGTAAACCCAGTGGCAGTTCAAAAACTAGCTGGTACATCTCAATCTAGAAGTAATAACACCTTACTTTCTGCAGGATTGCAGCTTAAACCACTAGAGGGGTTATTAGTAAACCTAGACTATACCTACTCACAAAACTCAAGTAATCAAGAACAAACGGGATTATCTTTTTTTGAGTATCGAGCAGTACCGGGAACAGAACAGCTCTTCCCTTATACCAATCCGAGTTCTATCAGTTTATACAATGCAGACTCATACCAAAATGCAGTGAACTTATTTGCTGAATACACAAAGAGCTTTAACGATGCTCATAATATAAAAGCACTTATTGGTTACAACCAAGAGTACAATAAGAATAGCAATATGATAGCGGCTCGTTTAAACCTGATCAACCAAGAAAAGCCCTCTATTGATGGTGCTTCGGGAGAAAAGAACACTTATGGTAGCAAAACTCATTATTCTATCAATGGACTTTTTATGAGATTCAGCTACGACTATAAAGGAAGATACTTAGCAGAGTTTAATGGCAGATATGATGGCTCTTCACGCTATCCGAAAGATAAACGTTATAAGTTCTTCCCTTCTGGATCTATCGGATGGAGAATTTCTGAAGAACCTCTTTGGAAAAAGACACCCGCACTTAATTGGTGGACTAATTTAAAAGTGAGAGTTTCTTATGGTTCATTGGGTAACCAAGCCTTAGTGGGTAACTTCGGATATCTACAAGAATACTACGAAACAGAAACCGACTATATCATTGGAGGTACACGCCCAAAAGCAATTATGGCTCCAGAACTTATTTCGGGTTCTATTACTTGGGAAACTGTAAATCAATCCAACTGGGGTATTGATGCTGGCTTCTTGGATAACAGACTAACTGCTGCTGTGGATATTTATCGCAGAGATACAAAAGATATGCTTTGGGATGGAGAATTACTCCCTGCTGTTCTAGGATCTTCTATTCCAAAAGAAAATGGAGCAAGCTTGAAAACAACTGGTTTTGAGTTCTCTATCGGATGGATGGATCAACTTAAAAACGGCTTGAGCTATTGGGGTAGATTCTATTTGGGTGATTCTAAAACTAAAATCACGAAAGTAAACAACCCTACTAAAACTCTACGTTCTCAGTTTTATCAAGGTATGGAGTATGGAGAAATATGGGGATTTGAATCTAAAGGATTATTCCAAAGTCAAGAAGAAATTGAAAAGTCAGCCGATCAGAGTCGTATTGGACAAGCTTGGGGACCTGGTGATGTAAAATATGAAGACCTAAACGGTGATGGCTTTATAGATTATGGTAAAATGACTGTCGATGATTCAGGAGATATGAAAAAGATAGGTAATTCATTAGCTAGATATAATTATGGATTCAATCTTGGATTTGAATACAAAGGCTTTGATTTATCCATGCAATGGCAAGGGATAATGAAAAGAGATGTTTTCTTAAATTCTGATACCTTCTGGGGTATTAATGAAGTAAGTGGCGATAGAGTAAATATTATCAACCCACATACTTTTACTCTAGATTATTGGACTCCCGAAAACCCAAATGCCTATTATCCTAGACCTAAGTTCTTATCTTCGGGAAACAGATTGCCTTCTGATAGATATATTAAAAATGGAGCATATCTAAAACTGAAAACATTAGACCTTGGATATACTCTTCCTTATGAATGGATAAGACCAATGTATATTCAAAATGCTAGGATTTTCTTGTCTATCGAGAATCTACTTACATTCTCACATTTACCAAAGGCTTTTGACCCTGAAGATCTTTCAGCTTCAGCCTACCCAAGACCACGTAAATTCTCTCTTGGAGTAAACTTAACTTTTTAATTAATTTTCAATATGAAACTAAAATATACAATCCCCACTTTATTCATCAGTATCTTGCTCAGTGCCTGTATGGTAACTGACTTAGAGCCTAAAGAAGGGATTACTGATGCTACTTATTGGAGAAGTATTCAAGATTTGGAATACTACACAAATGGGCTCTATGCTATAAATGGATCACATGGTTTTGGTGATACCAATAGCGACAATCTGCTGCATCAAACTTATAACAAAACATTATTTGATGAAGTGGTTATCCCAAAGACAGCTGATGATGGAGGCTGGAGCTGGAGAACTGTGCGCCAGTGTAACTATTTTCTAAACAGATATCATACCGTATCTGCTCCTGAAGCAAAAATAAATAAGTATGTCGCCGAAGTGACGTTTTTTAAGGCTCAACATTACTTTGGGAAAATAAAAGATTTCGGAGATGTTCCTTGGTATGATAATGATTTACAAACTACAGATAAAGAAGAGCTGTATAAAGGGAGAGATCCTAGAGGTTTAATCCTGAAGCACATCATCGAAGATTTAGAATATGCTATTGAGTGGCTTCCCGAAAAAGGTAAGGAAGATCAAGATAGACTACACAAAGATGCTGCTAAATCCTTATTGGCTAGAGTATGCTTACATGAAGGTACTTTCAGAAAATACAATAAATACAAGGATGATTTTTCTGCTGAAGAACTAATTCATAAAGCGGCTGACTTATCTCTCGAAATAATGAATACGGGTAAGTATAAAATTGTAAGAGGTTCTAACGAAGGATGTGGACAAATTCCGTATGAAGGCTACCCTCTTCACTATTCAAACTTATTTATCCAAGATGATTTATGGGGCAATGAAGAAGCCATATTAGCAATTAGATACATTCGTGGTGTTAGTAGATTTGGCCATTTCTTAGGATTCTTATCTTCTCAGATGCCGCAAAGAGGATGTAGTAAAGATTTTATAGAATCTTTTTTATGCGTCGATGGTAAACCCATAGGAGTAAGTGAGCTTTACAAAGGAGATAATACCTTTGAAGATGAAATAGCCAATCGTGACCCTCGTCTTTATCAAATTGTAGATAACGACCACAAGCCATTCTTCATACAAGATGGCCAACAGATACCTAGTGCTCCAGGTTTCCCTGTAAATATTTGGGATGCAGTAACTGGTTACCGCTTGGTTAAGTTTATGCCTGCAAAGCCTGAAGATCAAGAAGCAATTCAAAGTATGTTCGATCAGTTTGCTTTTAGATATGCAGAAATCTTATTGATTTATGCTGAAGCAAAAGCTGAATTGGGTGAATGTACACAGGCTGTGTTAGATAAAACAATTAATCTTTTACGAGATAGAGTTGATATGGCTCACTTGTCTGTCAATCCTATTGCAGATCCTAATCCGATAAACTATGGATACAATGTATCTCCACTACTCTATGAAATTAGAAGAGAAAGAAGAATCGAACTTGTAGGTGAAATAATGAGATGGGACGATATTATGAGATGGAATGCTGTAAAGCTATTTGAAAACCCTAAAACTATGGTGGGATTAAGAATTACGCCAGATATGATAGCACTTGACGGTATGTTAAGTATGAAACAAACCATCAAAATAGATGGGAAAAACTACCTACGTATTTACATTGATAAAGAGATTAATGACCCTAAACGAAAATGGGAACCCAATGATAAGAGATATTTAAGTCCTCTTCCTATTCAAGAATTATCACTAAATCCTAACTTGAAGCAAAACCCAGGATGGGAGTAATCTATGTTTGATCATTCAATCCTATAAAAAACAACCTTCTAGGAGCTATTCACTTTGTATTGAATAGCTCCTTTTTTATAACCACTAGAATAGTGAGGCTTCTCACAAAAATATTTCACTTATTTTGTTTACAATTCCAACTTTTATATCTAATTTATACGCATACAAAAAACCGATTAATAGCCCTTAACTATGAGATGTGTAAAATGCAGACAAGAATTCGATAGGAGCAGAACAGAATCTTGCCCAAACTGCGGTACCAACCAAACTAAATTTATGTTTAAGCCGATTGATCTAGATCCCGAACTTGTAGATTTAGAAAATGCAGATGGCATATTGAGAGCCTTCTCTCGTATTTTCCTGACACTAAGCATTGTCTCTGCAATATTCTGCTTTTTTCTGATGGCTCATCATGGTGGAAGACAACTAGCCATTGCCCTACTCTCCTCTTTTGGTATTATAGCCGTGGGCATACTCGTATGGGGAATATGTAATGTATTGGTCAATATCTCTTGCAACCTTCGCAAGATAGCCAACAAGTAAAACTACTCCAGAATATTCGTTTATAAAAAAAGCTGTGCCTAATTAAAGACACAGCTTTCTCACTGATATGTTCACATTATATAATATAGCGTATATTACGCTGTACTTTCCGATTTCTTATTTTATATCCGTTGGATATACTTTATCCATATCGTTATAGTCTAGGTTTTCACCTGCCATACCCCAGATAAATGTATAGTTACATGTTCCTGCTCCTGCGTGGATTGACCATTCGGGAGAAATCACACTTTGTTCGTTGTGAAGGAAGATGTGACGTGATTCTTGAGGCTGACCCATATAGTGGCATACTGCTTGGTCTTCTGGTAAGTTGAAGTAGAAGTAGGCTTCCATTCTACGGTCGTGTGTATGTGCTGGCATAGTGTTCCAAACACTACCTGGTTGTAGTTCAGTTAGACCCATTTGCAGTTGACATACTTGTACTGTTTCTTTTACTATCAACTGATTGATCACACGTGCATTTGATTCTTCTAATGAACCAGCGTTTATGATATTAGCTTCTTTTAGCGTAATCTTCTTTACTGGGTATGAAGTGTGTGCTGGTGCTGAATTGAAGTAGAATTTAGCTGGTTTACCCGCATCTACTGATTCAAAGCTTACTTCGTGATCTCCTGCTCCTACATAAAGAGCTTCTTTGAAGTTTAGTTTGTAGCTCTTCTTACCTACCTTTACAATACCTTCACCTCCTACATTGATGATACCTAGCTCTCTACGGTGTAAAAAGTTGGGTGCCTTTAAAGGATCAATAGCATCTAGGGTTAAAACCTCACCCATAGGTAAAGCTCCACCTACGATAAAACGATCGTACATGGTATAAACCATATTGATCTGATTCGATTCGAATACCTTTTCGAATAAGAAGTGTTTACGCAACTTTTCTGTATCGTAATTCTTCACATCTTCTGGATGATGTGCATAACGTACTTCATACTGTATGTGCTTTTGTGCACTTACTGACAAAACTGCTACTAAGCAGCATACTAACAGCATTAATTTTTTCATCTTAACTCTATTTTTTTATGATTACATTTTTCTGTCGGTTTAAAACTACTAAGCCCAAAGTAAATATTCCGATAAGAATACTTCCTACCAGTTTTAAATTGGCAGTGAATTGATAGATTACCCAGGTTAGTGGACTAGCGGCAAAGTCGATACAAGCTACCTGCTGGCCATCGGCAATAGCGATGGTTCCTGTTTGGTGAGCTGCTTCGGTAAAAATACCTGCCAGACCTGTTGCGATATAGTTTCCGGCTACCATCATTATTAAGCCAATCAGGAACGTCTTAAAAACATTTCCTTTGGTATAAGGTAGTATCATTGGAAAAACATAAAGCAATCCTGCTAAACTGGTTAGAGGTAAGAACTTATTTCCAGGTAGTGCTACCGACAAGAAAAGCAATACGGGAATAAGTAATATGGTTACCACAAGGGTGGCTGGATGACCGATAACAAGTGCTGGACTCATACCGATCAAGAATCCTGTGGTTTTACCTGCAAATTTTCTTTTGATTAAGTCTTTGGTTGCTTCTGAAATAGGCACCAAACCTTCTATAAATAAAGAGGTGATTCGTGGAATTAGCTCCATCACGGCACCCATTACAACGCCTAGTTTTAGGACATCGGCAAATTCATAGCGAGCTAGACCACCTAGCAAACAGCCTATGATTACGCCCAAGAAGATCGGTTCACCTAGCAAACCAAATTTCTTTTTCATTCCCTCGGCATCAATATTGATTTTATTCATACCTGGGATTAAGTCTAAGCCTTTATTGATCAGCCATGCAAAGGGAGCAAAGGCGACCACAAAAGGTTGTGGAATAGAGATTCCATCCATCTTATCGTAGAACTTAGCAAAGCGATCTGCTGTAAAATCGGCCATGACCAAAGAAAGCACATAGCAGATAATAGCGGCATACAAGCCATACACAACACTATCTGTAGCTACAGCCACGATAGAGCCGATAAAGGCATGGTGCCAAAAGTTCCAAATATCGATGTTTACTGTTTTAGTTCCTTTAACAAGCAAAAGAACTAAGTTGATAATCAAGCAGACAGGAATTACTAAGGCACCTACCGATGAGGTGTAAGCGATTTCTGCTGCTGCTGGCCAACCAATATCCAAGATATCCGTTTGAAGCCCGTAGATATCAGCTAATTTTTGTACGGCTGGACCTAAATTACTAGTTAGCAGGTTTGTGATTACATTTAATCCGATAAAACCCACCCCTACATACAATCCTGAACGTACAGCTTTGGCTACCTTAACTCCTAGCAGGATACCTATTATCGTAAAGATAATGGGCATCATCACGCTAGGACCTAGACCAATAATATAGCTTATACCTGAATTTAAGTGTTCTAAAAAATTCATGTACTCTGTTTTTATGGATTAACGTGCTTCGGCAATATAACCGAGTGCGGCACGACTCATTTCGGTGATTTTTGACCAGTCACGGGCAGCTATTACTTCTTTGGGGAAGAGTTTTGAACCCATACCAATGCAAGTTACTCCTGCTTTTACCCAAGTAGTTAGATTCTCTTGAGTGGGTTCTACTCCTCCTGTTACCATCAATTGAGACCAAGGCATAGGTCCTTTGATGTTTTTTACAAATGAAGGTCCCCCTACGTTACCTGCTGGGAATACTTTGACTACCTCACAACCCATTTCTTGAGCATTGCTGATTTCTGTTACAGAGCCACAGCCTGGAATATAAGCCACCTGACGGCGGTTACATACTTTAGCTACTTCTGGGTTGAACATAGGTCCTACCACGAAGTTTGCTCCTAGTTGTAAAAAGAGTACAGCAGTTGGAGCATCTAGGATTGAGCCTATACCCAACACCATTTCTGGGCAGTTTTCACGACTCCAAAGATGCAAGTCTCTAAATATCTCATGTGCGAAATCACCACGGTTGGTGAATTCAAATGCACGCACACCCCCTTCGTAACAAGCTTTTAGTACTTGCTTGGCTACTTCTAGGTCTTTATGATAAAATACAGGAACCATAGGTACATTTACCATATTTTGGAGAACCTGTAATCTTGAAAAATTTGCCATTGAGTTACTTATTATTTAGGTTGTTTTCCGATATAAGCTAGGATACCTCCATCTACGTAAAGGATATGTCCATTCACAAAGTCTGAAGCACCAGAGGCTAAGAATACAACTGGACCTTCTAAATCTTCAGGAGTTCCCCAACGAGCTGCTGGTGTTTTAGAGATGATGAAATCATTGAATGGATGACCATCTGTACGAAGTGGTGCGGTTTGAGGAGTGGCGATATAACCTGGGCCGATACCATTTACTTGGATGTTGTGTTCTGCCCATTCGCATGCTAGGTTTTTAGTTAGCATCTTCAAGCCACCTTTTGCAGCTGCGTATGCCGATACTGTTTCACGACCTAGTTCACTCATCATAGAGCAGATGTTTATGATTTTTCCTGCACCCTTTTGAATCATACCTGGAGCTACTGCTTTAGATACAATAAATGGACCTACTAGGTCAATATCAATAACTTCTTTGAACTCTTCTACACTAGTTTCTAGTACGGGAATACGTTTGATGATACCTGCATTATTTACTAGAATATCGATAGTGCCTACTGTCTTTTCAACTTCTGCTACCATCGCTTGTACTTCTGATTCCTTAGTTACATCACAAGTAAATCCGTAAGCCTTCAAGCCTTCTTTTTCGTATTCTGCTACCGCTTCTTTCACCATTTCTGAGCGACGAGCGTTGATTATGATTGTTGCTCCAGCTTTTCCTAAAGCCTTTGCCATTGCCATACCAATTCCATAAGTACCACCTGTTACAAGGGCTACTTTTCCTGTCAAGTCAAATGCGTTATTCATTTTTTCTTTCTTTATATAGTTATTAATTGGATTACCTTTTTTTAGCGAGACACTCTACCTGAGCCATCTCCTCCCATTAAGCCTTCTACCTCTTTGACACTCACTAGATTGAAATCACCATAAACGGTATGTTTCAAGCAAGATGCTGCAATGGCAAAATCGAGTGCTTTTTGGTCGTCTTGGGGGTAAGAAATCAAGCCATAGATAAGACCACCCATGAATGAGTCTCCACCACCTACACGGTCTACAATATGAGTTATGTCATATCTTCTAGATTCGTATAGACGATCTGAATGAAGGCAGCCTCCCCAAGTATTGTGATTGGCATTGATAGATCCACGAAGAGTAATAATCACTTTCTTGGTTCTTGGGAAACGTTTCTTCAACTGTACACATACCGATTCGAAGGCTGCACTATCTACATGACCTTTGGTTTGAGTCACATCAAAGCCTTCTGGTTTTATACCAAATACTTTTTCTGCATCTTCCTCATTTCCTAAGATCACATCACATCCTTCTACCAAAGCAGGCATCACTTCTGAGGCTGTTTTACCATACTTCCATAGATTTTTGCGGTAGTTTAAGTCGCAAGACACTGTAATACCTAAGCGATTAGCTGCTTGGATTGCCTCTAGACATACATCTGCTGCTTCTTGCGAGATAGCTGGAGTAATTCCTGTCCAGTGGAACCATTGAGCGCCTTCAAAGACTTCATCCCAATTGATGCTGCCCGGCTGGATAGTAGCAATAGAGGAGTGTGCTCTATCGTAAACTACTTTTGAGGGACGAGCTACAGCTCCTGTTTCTAAAAAGTAGATACCGACTCTCTCGCCTCCACGAAGGATAGCTTGTGTATCTACATTATATTTGCGTAGTTCAGAGATAGCCCAATCGCCTATGTCATTTTGAGGTAAGCGAGTGATAAACTGAGCTGGAATGCCATAGTTCGCTAAAGAGACAGCGACGTTGGCTTCACCCCCACCAAAGGTGGCATTTAAATTAGTTGACTGGATAAAACGTTGGTATCCAGGTGTTGCTAAACGCAACATGATTTCTCCAAATGTGACTACTTTCTTCATTTGTATTCTTATTATT
>NZ_DYYK01000110.1:0-8640 GCF_020741705.1 Bacteroides coprosuis | reverse complement strand
TGAGGAATCTTTTCATAACCTTCTGCTGTTGGAGCAAAACCAAAACCATCTGCACCTACAACTACACCTGAATGTAGTATGCAATTATTGCCTATTATGCATTCGTGGTATATGTTTACATTAGAGTATAGTGTGGTATTTGCACCTATTTTTGCATTATCACCCACATAAGTATGTGGGTAAATAGCTGAGTTGTCACCAACAACAGCATTTTCACCAATAACGACATAAGGGGCAATATAAACGTTTTTTCCAATTTTTGCAGTGTGTGCAATAGAAGCGAGGGAATCTATTCCTGTTTTTTTGGGTTTACTAGCTTCATAAAGAGTAAGAAGTTTTGCTAAACTATCGTATGCATTATCTACTTTGATAAGTGTAGCAGAAATAGGCTTCTCGGGTTTGAAGTCTTTATTTACAAGTACTATACTAGATTGAGTATTGTAAATATAATGTGTATATTTTGGATTAGAGAGGAAGGAGATGGCTCCAGAAACACCTTCTTCAATTTTAGCAAATGTATGTACAGTTGCGTTCTCGTCACCTATAATTTCACCTTGTATATATGACGCAATTTGCTTTGCTGAAAATTCCATATTTTTGATATTCTTATATTATTGGGGTTTTAGCCCATTCTATGGTACGTAACGCAAATAACGGACAATTTTTTGGTATTTCCTCGTGTTTTAAGGGTTATTTGTACTTACTAGTCTATACGGAAATGACTGAAATAGTATTTATTAACTCGTTTAGATAAAGATGTAACATTTAGAATATCAGATATTTCTGATATGTTTTTTAGACTGCCATCTTTGTATAATAGATCAATACTATTATCAAACGGATCATACATCTTATTCCCAATAATTCCACTTGAAACGAAATATTTAGCTTCTTCAGTAGAGATATTTAGATGTTTGGATACTTGTTTTCGTATGTCATTTATAGCTCGTTCATTAAATACTTCAGAGGATATTTCTGTTTTAAATAACTGTCTATTGATCATTCCAGAACTAAGGAGTGATAAAATTTTATCTTCGTTGTTACTCCATACCTTAAGCGATGTCCAAATGTCATTATCATCAAGTTGTATAAAGTTGTTTAAAGCTTCATCTCCTTCGTAAAATGATTTTTTATCTACATCATTGTATAAGAAATAGTGTAATGCAGGAGACGCAAACAATGAAACGCCTCTTTTTGCTAAATCTTTGGCTCTTGATAAAGTACTGATAAGCATATTTTCATAAGTGATGCATGTTCTATGTAGATATACCTGCCAATACATGAGTCTTCTTGCAATGAGAAAATTTTCAATAGAGTAAATTCCTTTTTCATCCACCACTAATTGCTCTTCTTTTAAGTTGAGCATTTTGATGATTCGGGCAGATCCAATGCTACCTTCGGGTACACCTGTGAAAAAACTATCCCTTCTCAGATAGTCCATTCTATCCATATCAAGTTGCCCACTTACTAATTGATGAAGATATTTTTTAGGATGTTCTCCTTTGAATACCTTTATAGCTAGGCTGAGAGCTCCATTCATTTCCTCATTCATTTTTTCCATCAACAAGAGTGATATCTGCTCATGAGATATGTCTTTTGTTAATGTGTACTCTAATACATGGGAGAATGGTCCATGTCCTATGTCATGCAATAATATAGCTGCTTTTGCAGCTTCAGCTTCACTATCAAAAATAAAATGACCTTTGCGTTTGAGTTGTTCAATCGCTTCGGTCATTAAAAAAAAGGCTCCTAATGAGTGTTGAAAGCGAGTATGCTGAGCACCAGGATAGACAACAGATGATAACCCTAATTGCTTAATTCTACTTAAGCGTTGCATATAGGGATGTTTTACAATATCGTAAAGCAAACCTTTAGGGATTTTTATAAATCCAAAAACGGGATCATTGATTAGTTTACTATCCTGCATACTATCCTCCATTATTACAATATTGCTTCTAGCTCTTTGGCCATTTGTAGCTGTAATGTTTTGGCTGCATTTCTTGCTCCTTCTGCATAATCTATGGTGTTATCTGCATAAATTATACCTCTCGATGAATTAACAAGCAACCCACATTGAGTGTTCAATCCATATTTGCAAACCTCTTGAAGAGAGCCTCCTTGCGCACCAACACCAGGAACCAGTAAGAAATGATTGGGAACATATTTTCGAATAACTTCGAAAGATTTTCCTTGGGTAGCCCCAACAACGTACATCATATTTTCATCATTTCCCCAATCTTGTGATTTTTCTAGAACACGTTCATAAAGATGTTGACCTTCCTCATTTTTAAATAATTGGAAGTCTTGTGATCCTTTGTTGCTAGTTAGGGCTAAAAGGATAACCCATTTGTTCTCATAAGAGAGAAAAGGAGACACACTATCTTCTCCCATATATGGGGCTACTGTTACTGCATCAACATTTAAATCATCTAAGAAGGTTCTAGCATACATTGCCGATGTATTACCAATATCGCCTCTCTTAGCATCTGCTATAATAAACTGTTCTGGATAATAGGTCTTAATATACTGGATTGTCTTTCCTAGTGCTATCCATCCTTTAATACCAAGTGATTCATAAAAAGCTGTGTTCGGTTTATAAGCCACACATAAGTCGGCAGTAGCATCTATAATCTCTTTATTAAATGTAAAGATAGGATCTTCCTCATATAATAAATGAGCAGGAATTTTATTCGGATCAGTATCTAATCCTACACATAAGAAAGATTCTTTCTTTTTAATCTGTTCAAATAATTCTTGCTTTGTCATAATTCTAGTTTATAGTTCACTTTCCTTCATGCGTTCTGCATTTTCCGCAACAATTAAGTGGTCAATACAATCTTGAATATCTCCATCCATAAAAGCTTGAAGATTGTATATGGTATAATTGATACGATGGTCGGTAATACGACCCTGAGGATAATTGTAAGTTCTAATTTTAGCAGATCTATCACCTGTTGAAACTAAAGATTTTCTTTGTTCCGAGCGTTCCTTGTTTGCCTTCTCATATTCTATTTCGTATAGTTTAGAACGTAGAATTTGCATAGCTTTTTCCCTATTAGAGTGCTGAGAACGTCCTTCTTGGCAAATTACAACTAAACCTGTAGGTTTGTGAGTTAGCATTACTTTAGTTTCAACTTTATTTACGTGCTGTCCTCCTGCACCTCCAGAACGAGCCGTTTGTAACTCTATGTCTGCTGGGTTTAATTCTACATCTACTTCTTCTGCTTCAGGTAATACAGCAACAGTAATAGCTGAGGTATGTACACGGCCTTGAGATTCTGTTTCAGGAACTCGCTGTACTCGGTGAACTCCCGATTCATACTTTAATATACCATATACATTGTCTCCTGATACTGAAAAAACAATTTCTTTAAATCCTCCAGCAGTACCTTCATTGAAGTTGTTTATTTCTACTGTCCAACCTTTGTTTTCACAGTACTTAGAGTACATTCTGAATAAGTCTCCAGCAAAAAGGGCAGCTTCATCACCTCCAGTTCCTGCTCTTATTTCCATAATAGCATTACGTTCGTCTTGAGGGTCTTTGGGTATAAGCAGTAATTTTATAGTTTCTTCAAGCTCAGGAATTCTAGTTTCGCAGTCTTCTAGCTCTTCTCTAGCCATCTCTTTCATTTCTGGGTCTGATTCATGAGCTATGATTTCTTTGGCTTCAGTTACACCTTGAAGAGCAGCAATATACTCTTTACGAGCATTCATTAAGTCGCTAAGCTCTTTATACTCTTTTGTGAGCTTTACAAATCGAGTTTGATCAGCAATCACTGCTGGATCGGTAATAAGGGTTGAAACCTCATCAAATCGAGCTACTAAGTCTTCCAGTTTATTTAAAATACTGTTGTCTGTCATAAATTAATAATTAAATTCTCCAAACTCACTTTGGATAGTAAGTCTAGATGTAGAGTCTTGTCGATCTTCTACTCTACCTACAATTTTAGCATCAATATTAAAAGTTTTTGAGATTTCTATAATCTCTTGTGCAATATCAGGTGCTACATAAAGTTCCATACGGTGTCCCATGTTGAATACTTTATACATTTCAGCCCAATCCGTTTGACTTTCCTCTTGAATGGTTTTAAACAGAGGAGGTATTTCAAACATATTATCTTTGATTACTTTCAAATCCTCAGAAAGAAAGTGTAGTATCTTGGTTTGTGCACCACCAGAGCAGTGTATCATACCATGAATCTGTTTACGTAGTTTATCTAGTATCTTTTTGATCACTGGAGCATAAGTACGAGTAGGAGAGAGTACTAGTTTACCCGCATTAAGAGGGGATCCTTTAACTTTATCGGTAAGTAGCAGACTGCCAGAGTAAACTAAGTCAGCAGGTACTGCACTGTCAAAAGTTTCAGGGTAAGTTTCAGCTAAATAACGAGAGAATACATCATGGCGAGCAGAAGTTAATCCATTGCTACCCATACCTCCATTATATTCTTTCTCGTATGTTGCTTGTCCTGATGAAGCTAAACCGACAATAACATCTCCCGCTTTTATGTTTGCATTATCTATAACATCGCTCCTCTTCATACGGCATGTTACAGTGCTATCCACAATGATAGTGCGTACTAAGTCTCCTACATCGGCAGTTTCTCCTCCAGTAGGATATGCTCCCACACCCATGCCTCTTAACTCTTCTAAAAGTTCATCTGTGCCATTAATAATAGCTGATATTACTTCTCCGGGAATAAGAAGCTTATTTCTTCCTATTGTTGATGAGACTAAAATATTATCGACAGCTCCTACACATAGTAAGTCGTCAATATTCATTATTAAAGCATCTTGAGCAATGCCTTTCCAAACAGATAAATCACCTGTTTCTTTCCAGTATGCATAAGCAAGAGATGATTTTGTTCCTGCACCATCCGCATGCATGATATTACAATATTCTGGGTCACCTCCTAGAATATCAGGAATTATTTTACAGAAAGCATTAGGAAATACACCCTTGTCGATGTTTTTAATTGCGTTGTGTACATCTTCTTTAGATGCACTAACACCTCTCAACATGTATCGTTGGTTACTCATGGATATGGTTTTTTGTTTAAATAGTATGCGTTACAAAAGTACTGCTTTTTTTTGTGTCAGCCAATACGTAAGAGAACTATACTCTATTGTCTATTAAAAGAATAAATCCATTCATAATAGCTTTTGCTACAGATGAATGGATTCATTATCTTGTTTTATTATTTATTAGAATTCTACTTTTGGTGCTTTTTCACTTCCTTCTTCAGCTTGGAAGTAAGGTCGTTTATCAAAGCCCATTATCCCAGCAAGTATGTTTTTAGGGAATTTTCTTATTTTTACGTTATATTCTTTAGCGGCATCATTAAATCTGTTTCTTGCTACTGTAATTCTGTTTTCGGTGCCTTCTAGTTGAGCTTGAAGTCCTAAAAACTGTTCATTAGCTTTTAAATCAGGATAACTTTCTGATATAGCCATTAATCTACCTAATGCAGCTCCAAGTTCTCCTTGAGCTTTTTGGAACTCAGCTAATTTTTCTGGAGTAAGGTCTTTTGCATCTACTGTAATTTGTGTGGCTTTACTTCTCGCTTCAATAACTTCGCTAAGAGTTGCTTTTTCGTGAGTTGCATATCCTTTTACAGTACTTACGAGGTTTGGAATTAAGTCAGAACGACGTTGATATTGGCTTTCAACTTGTGCCCATTGGTTTTCTACATTCTCTTCCATAGATACTAAGCTATTGTAGCCTGTAGCACCCCATAGTAATATAGCAGCTACTACTGCTATGGTAATGATTAGTCCTTTTTTCATACGTTGTAAAATTAAATATTTATATAATTCATAATTTGTTTTAGAATCTAGTACCAGCTCCGCCGCCGCCTCCGCGACCACCACCAAATCCTCCTCCAAAACTTCCACCTCCAAAGCTACCACCTCCGAAGCCTCCTCCAAAGATAGGTCCTCCTCCTGGTCCTGAGCGGTGATTATTTTGGAATGTTTTATTTTTTCGTTTGACGATATGACCACAATTAGTGCATCGGTACGTCTCTTCTGTTAATGTGTAATTAAAATTTCTTTCTAGGATTCTACTGTTTATACGTTGTAATTTGCTTTTGCCACACTTAGGACATTTATTTTGTCTTCTTACTATTAACATAAAGATAACAAATATCACAAAAGATGTTCCCAAGAATAAACCTATGGGAAGAAATGGATCTTCTTGATTCCTCGCTTTTTTTACAACTACTCCATCTTCCATAGAGTCATATAGTATCTCATTTACAGCTTGTACTCCTGCTACCATACCCGAATCCCAATCTTGATTTTTAAGATAAGGAACCATGTAGTTCATTTGAATTTGTTTTGCTACAACATCGGGTAAAATCCCCTCTAGTCCGTAGCCAGTGTAAAATTGAACACATCTTTGATCGGTTACAAGTAAGATTAACAATCCATTGTCAGCTCCCTTTTTTCCAATACCCCATTTATTAAATAGCTCATTTGAAAAATCGAAACAATCCATTTCTCCAATAGAAGGTAGCACAACAACAGCTATTTCAGCCCCAGTTTTATCTTCTAAGCTATAAATGATATGATCTATTTTTTGTGTAGCACTAGTTGATAAGATATTAGTTGGGTCTGATGTATATCTTCTTTTGTCCATTTTTTGAACATTAGGGACATCTGAAACGGAATAAGCCTTGCTTTCTTGAGCATAAGTTATGCAAGGAAGCAGTATTAATAATGCGATTATAAGTAGCTTGGAATATTTTTTCATCCTTTTCTTTTTTGGGGTTGCCATTGTAAAGTAATAAGAGCTATTGATATTATTATAATACCTAAAATAGAAGAAATGTTTGGTTCTTCATTCGGTAAAATGATCCAACTTAGTATTACGCCTGATACAGGTGTTAAGAATTTCCATATATTTAGTTCTGAAACTTTTACTTCAGGATCTTTTAGTAAGCTATACCAAATAGAAAAACCTGCTGCTGGAATTATAGCCAGCCATATCCATATCAAGTAGAACTTTGTAGGATAAATCTGTAAAGTCCAGTCTTCTAAAAATATTGAAGCAATATAAAGCATAATACCTCCTGTTAAATTTGCTGCAGCTGTTAACACAATAGGATTTACTCTATTTCTGTTTTTGGCTACAATGATATTTGTAGTTGCTCCTACAAGATTACTCAGTATCAGTATTATAACACCTACATAGAACACGGTGTTTAGTGATAAACGACTTCCGCTGGTTACACTTACAAAAACAATTCCAACCATACCCAATATAATGGCAAAGGTTTTACGTAAAGTAAGTTTGTCGTCGGGAAGTGTGAAATGTGCCATCAATGCTATAAATAGAGGACCTCCACCAATAATTATAGCTGAAATAGAAGCATCTACCATATTTAATCCAACGAAGAATAGCCCATATTGAACAAAAGATTGTATAAAGCCAAATAGAAGTAAATACCTCCATTCTTTTAAGTGGGCTTTCCAGTCTATCTTCTGATAGAACAATAAAGGTATAAGTAATAGTCCAGCTAAGGTAAAACGAATACCTGAAAGGTGAATAGGAGTGGTATATCCAAAACCTAACTTACCACCTACAAAAGCAGATCCCCATAATACGCAAGCAATAATAGTTAATATCTTATTTTGTAGTTTGTGCATAATTGAATTAGTTCAAATACAAGGAAACAAAGTTTGTCACTCTCCGTGTATATTCTTTTTTCGCTTTTAAGTATGATTCGGCATGTTCCACCTCTGGAACAATCCACAACTCTTTCGGTTCAGGTTTAGCTTCATAAAGGGGATGTACCATCCAAGTTGGTACAAATGTATCTGCATCTCCATGGATAAAAAGCATAGGTAGTTCGCATCTTTTTACAGCATTTAGAGCTGAGGCTTCTTCAAAATTCCATCCGTACTTTTGTTGACACAGCCAACTTGTAATATGCATAATAGGAAAGGACGGCAAACCAAAGCGAACTTTAAGCTCTTGGGAAAACTCATCCCAAACACTGGTATATCCACAGTCTTCCACAAAGCACTTCACTTGTTGAGGTAATTGCTCTCCAGAAAGCATCATCGTTGTTGCTGCTCCCATAGATATCCCATGCACTACAATCTCTGTTTCTGTACCATATTTATTTATGGATAGATTTATCCATTCTTGAATATCTAGTCTATCTTTCCAGCCCATTTGAATTGCTTTACCTTCACTTAGCCCATGAAATTGCAAGTCGGGAAGTAATATATTGTATTCAAGATCTTTATTGTAGAGATATCCTATCATAAACATACGTATGGCATTATCAGTATATCCATGTACTATGACAGCCGTTTTGTTTGTTGGTTTAGGAGCATCAATATAGAAGGCATGAAGTTTTTTCCCCTCTGTATTGATGAGTGTAGTGTCTTTGAGGGCAGAAACATGGTTTAAGCTATCCACCCAGTTTTCTAGAAATGGGTAATTTTGATACATTTCTGTATAAGATTTCTCTATATTTAGACCCCTATGTAAAGGAGTTAGGGCGTAGCTTAACATATAAAAACCTGCCGCTAGGCATATCATAAGAATAGCTATGCAAGGCATAGCTATATAATTGAAGATCTTTTTTCTACTCATAGTTCATTCCAAATTTCCCAAGCTTTTATAGC
>NZ_DYYK01000109.1:0-8440 GCF_020741705.1 Bacteroides coprosuis | reverse complement strand
CCTGTAACAGCCACAACTTCTTTTTTATCTTGCAATAATTTAACCAAACGCTGTTTATCTGTTGGTCGTGCTCTAGACATAATCAAGAGTTTTGGTGCACGCTCTCTCGCTTCATCGTCTGTTAATTGTTCAAATTCTGGACCAGTAATACTCGCTTCCATAGGAGTATCTTCTTTCCAAAGTCCTATTTGACGAGCTATTTCGCGAGCTGTAACAAGTGTATCTCCAGTTACTATTTTAATATTAATTCCCGCAGAAAGGCATGATGCTACAGCTGCAGGTACTTCTTCTCTAATAGGGTCTGTTATACCTACATAACCTATTAATTCTAATTCTTTATAAAGTGATATATCTTTTAGATCTATAGCTGCATCGCCGTCTAATACTATATAAGCGAAAGCAAGTGTACGCATAGCTTTAGATTGTAATGAGACCAATGTCTGTTCTATCTGAGCCTTTTCTGCATAATCAATAGCACAATGTCTTAATACGACTTCAGGAGCTCCCTTTATGTATAGAACTTTTTTATTAAGTACTCTAGATTTAACAAAAGTAGCCATAAATTTTCTCTCCGTAGAGAAGGGCAATTGGTCGATTATTTCCACAGACTCACGTAGTTCTTTATAATCAATATTCTCTTTGTATAACCAATTTAAAAGTGCTATTTCTGTAGGGTTACCAATTCCCTCTACTTTGCCATTTTCTTCAGATAGATAGGCTGTTGAGTTTAAAGCCATGTTTTCAGAAAGAAGACCATCTCCACTAGGTAATGAACACTTATGAACAGATGCTACAGTCATTTTATTCTGTGTAAGTGTACCCGTTTTATCTGTACAAATAGTCGTAATCGCTCCCATTGTTTCAGAAGCATGCATTTTACGAACTAAATTATTTGTGCGAAGCATACGCTTCATATTCAAAGCTAAACTAAGAGTAACACTCATTGGTAAGCCTTCTGGCACAGCAACAACTAGTAGTGTAACAGACACCATAAAATACTTCAAGACAATTTCGGCAACTTTTAAAAATTGAGGCCAGCTATCAAGTGCTTCTACTTGAAAAAAGAAATAAAGATCTCGAGCTGTAAAAACAACAAAAACTAAACCTGCTATTGTAAAACCTATCTTTCCAATAAACTTTGCCAATTTAGTAAGTTGCTGTTTTAAAGGCGTAGTAACTTCACTATCAACATTAGTCAGTTTTGCTACTCTTCCAATTTCTGTATCATCACCTATTTTATCAACTACAAAGATTCCATGACCATCTAAAACCATTGTTCCTCGCAATACACGATTAGAAGGATAGGTCGCTTCTTCGTCAAATAAAGCTTTATCAGTAAATTTATCTATAACTGGCTCACCTGTAAGAGATGACTCATTTATTTGAAGAGACACAGTTTCTAGTAGAGTGCCATCAGCAGGAACCTCTTCACCTTGTTCAATAACAACAACATCTCCAATAACAATTTCTTTTCGTCCTACAAGCTGCACCTTGCCATCACGAAGAACCTTAACAGTCACATCATCACTAACAGCATTTAGTAAATCGAACTTTTTATTGGCATCGTATTCAAAATAGAAACCGATAGTTGTGGCTAAGATAATAGCCATAAAAATCCCAATTGTTTCAATATAATCACTATGGATATACGAAATGATCAAAGAAAAACAGGCTGCAACTAGTAGAATTTGGATGATTGGATCTTTAAATTTATCCAAATAGAGCTGCCATAACGAGACTTTTTTAACTGGAGTTAGTTGATTTAATCCATACTTGGATCTACTCTCTTCTACCTCTTTAGAAGTTAGACCATTTTTAAGCAGTGTGTCAGCTCTTTCCATATTAAAAACAATTCTTGTTAGTATTACAAAAATACAATTTATATCGAGTATATAAACAATAAAGAATCTTATTATTATTATATTTGACCGAGTTAAGGGAGGGTTTAATGCTCCATTTTTGTACAGATTTTTAATCTATATAGAACATATTTCCCTTAGCATTGTTTTAACATTAGAATTACAAATAAATTAACAAGTTATGAAAAAGTACATTTGCGTAGTATGTGAGTATGTTTATGACCCAGAACTAGGTGATCCAGATTCAGGTATTGATCCAGGTACCGCTTTTGAAGATATTCCAAACGATTGGGTTTGTCCACTATGTGGAGTAGGAAAAGAAGATTTTGAACCTTATGAAGGTTAAATAGAAAAAAGGTAAACTGCTCAGTTTACCTTTTTTATTACAATCTGAAGACAAAAGAAAAAGCCTATCTAAATTTAGACAGGCTTTTTATATGAAGTAGAGAATATTTTATTTTAAACTGATTTCTTTTCTCTCAAATCGCCACTAGCCTCAACTACGTTAATAACATAGTCTCCAAGTTTTTCACACTCACCTATTAGGTCCATGTAATAAACTCCAGTTTGGTAGTCATATTCTTTATTGTTCACATCAAGAATATTCTGGTTTTTTAGTTGACTTCTATAATTATTAATTTCATTCTCAATGTTGTATGACTTATTAATGTCGGCACTTGTATAGTGATCATCTCTTTCCAGAACAACAATCATCTGTGTCAAAGCATCATTAGTCAATTTCATCATAAAATGAATATGGTCATATTGTTTCTCTGTAAAGTCGGTACCTGCTTGACGCTTTCTGTTGATTGTCCTAGCCAAGTTATAACAACTATCTCCAATACTTTCTATCTCTGTGACTTCACGAAGCATTGTTCTAATTCTTAATTTACTCTCAGAGCTTAATCTACCATCTGATACTTGATTCAAATAGTTTGCTATTTCTAGCTCCATGTTATCACTTATATTTTCATACTTTTCAATTCTGCTATAAAGTTTAGTGAACTCATCATCCTCTTCTGTATGAAGCAATTCTCTGACCATACCATACATACGATGGATTCTTTCTGAGAACAAATGTATTTCTTTATGTGCTTGAAGGATTGATAGCTCAGAAGTGGATAACATACCACCAGTAATATAACGTAACCTTGGTTCATCTTTATCATCCTCTTTAGGACGGATAAAGAAGCATACTGTCTTTTCAATAAACTTAACCAACCAAATGAGTAGAAGAACATTGCAGACATTAAAGATAGAGTGAAATGCAGAAAGTTGATAAGAAATCAATGTTTCTTGACTTATATCGGGAGAAGTAACTTTACCTACAGCCCATTCAACAAACTCCATAAATGGATGGAATATTAACAATACCCATATAACTCCAAACACATTAAAGACAAAGTGAGCAAAAGCGGCCCTCTTGGCCTGGGAATTAGCAGTAAGAGCAGCTAAGTTGGCTGTAATAGTAGTACCAATATTTTCTCCTAATACCAAGGCAGCTCCAAGTTCAACACTAATCCAGCCATTCACACACATAACAAGAGTAATAGCCATTGTAGCAGCTGAAGCTTGAACTACAACTGTCACTATTGTACCTATAAATAGAAACAATAGGATAGAAAAAAATCCCATATCTGTATAGTTCTGTACGAACGCCAGCATATCGGGATTCTCGGATAAATCAGGAGCACTATCTTTCAGACTTGTTAGCCCCATAAAAAGGAATGCAAAACCAAAAAGGAATTCTCCTACATACTTACGGTTACTCTTTCCTGAAAAGATTAACGGTAAAGCTATTGCCAGTATAGGCAGGACAAAAGCATTTACATCAACACTAAAGCCTCCAATAGATATTAGCCAAGCTGTTACTGTTGTACCAATATTGGCACCCATTATAACACTAATTGACTCTGCCAAGGTTAGAAGTCCTGCGTTAACAAAACTAACTACCATTACTGTTGTTGCGGAAGAAGATTGTATCAAGGCTGTAATAAGGACCCCGGTTAACACTCCTGTCACTCGGTTAGTGGTCATCGCCGTCAGAATACTTCGCAAGCGGTCTCCAGCAAACTTCTGCAGCCCTTCACTCATTATTTTCATCCCATATAGGAATAATCCTAAGGATCCAATGAGCTTTAATAAATCGTTAAATGAATAATCCATCTACTATTTCAATTGATGATTGTTGCTATTTTAGCAATATTTCTCTACTTTGCTTACACTTATAACTCCTAAATTAAGAATATATGAAGCAATCGGTACAAATATATTGCAAAAATAACAATATCTATAGAGATTTCCCCATAGGTTCTACACTTTTGGAAATTTATAAAGGTTTTAAATTAGATTTTAAACATCAAGTTGTCAGTGCAAAAGTAAATAATAGAATAGAAGGTTTACGCTACAAAGTTTACAACAATAAGGATGTAGAATTTCTAGATGTTAGAGACTCTTCTGCAATGAGAACTTATGTAAGATCTCTCTGCTTCGTCTTATACAAAGCAGCTAGAGAACTTTTTCCAAACAGTAAATTGTATGTTGAACACCCTGTTTCGAAAGGCTATTTCTGCAATTTAGAGATAGGAAGAGAAATAACTTTGGAAGATATCGACTTGCTAAAAAAAAGAATGCAAGAAATTATTGATGCAGATATACCCTACTACAGAAAAGAGTGCAGGACAACAGATGCTATGAAGTTGTTCGCAGAAGAAGGTATGACGGACAAAGTTCGATTATTAGAGACTTCTGGATCTATCTATACTTATTACTATGAATTAGGAGGAACCATCGATTATTATTATGGTAATCTATTGCCTAGTTCTGGATTTATCAATGTATTTGATATCATGAAATATTATGATGGAATCTTACTTCGAATTCCAAACAAAAATAATCCTGAAGAGGTAGATGAGCTGATTAAACAGGAGAAGATGTTAGATGTTTTTAAAGAGCATATACAATGGCATGAAATTATGGGAGTCAGAACTGTTGGCGACATGAACCTCGCTTGTAAAAGAGGTCATGCTACTGACTTAATTAACGTAGCCGAAGCCCTACAAGAAAAAAAAATATCTCAGATAGCAGATGATATATACAACAGAGGCTCTAATGGTAAACGCATTAAACTAATTTTAATTTCAGGTCCTTCATCTTCTGGAAAAACAACATTTAGCAAAAGATTAACCATACAGTTAATGACCAATGGACTAAAGCCTGTTTCTATCTCACTAGATAACTATTTTGTAGAAAGAGAAGATACACCAAAAGATGAGAATGGTGATTATGATTATGAATCTCTTTATGCTCTTGACTTAAAGCTTTTTGAAGAACAACTTCAAGCTTTATTAAGAGGAGAAGAAGTAAAGCTCCCGACATTTAATTTTTCTACTGGAAAAAAAGAGTATAACGGTAACACCTTAAAGCTTAATCAAAATTCTGTGTTAATTTTAGAAGGGATACATGCTCTGAATCCTGAGCTAACAGCTCATATACCTCGAGAAAATAAATATATGGTATATGTATCTGCTCTTACTACTATTGCAATCGATGACCATAACTGGATTCCGACAACAGACAATCGCTTAATTCGCCGAATTATCAGAGATCATAATTATAGAGATTATTCAGCTGAGGAAACTATCGGTAGATGGCAAAGCGTAAGATCTGGAGAAGATAAATGGATCTTCCCTTTCCAAGAAAATGCAGATGTCATGTTTAACTCAGCTCTGCTTTTTGAGTTAGCAGTATTAAGACAATATGCAGAACCCATACTTATGTGTGTACCTCGGAATGATCCAGCTTATTCAGAAGCATATCGTCTTTTGAAGTTCTTAAAGTTCTTCCACCCTATTCAAGATAAAGAAATACCACCCACATCTTTATTAAGAGAATTCTTGGGAGGTAGTAGTTTTGATTATTAGCTAGTTTTAGACAAGTAAGTATATAAGAAAAGGAGGGCATTCCCTCCTTTTCTTATTATAAAAACTCATTAAAGTTTAGCGAATTGCTTCAACTTCTTCCGTAGTTAGTGGAACATATAATGATCCCATTCGACGTGCACCATCTTTAGTAATCACATAATCTTCTTCATTACGGATACCTCCAAAGTCTTTATATGTTTCAAGGACATCATAATTAATAAAATCCATAAACTTATTTTGTCCTCTCCAAAGATCAATTAAATCAGGAATGAAATAAATACCAGGTTCAATAGTAAACACAAAACCAGGTTCTAGTTCACGAGCTAATCGGAGAGATTTACGTCCAAACTGAGTACTTTTTTTTCCTCCAGCATAACCTACTAATTCTTCTCCAAAATTCTCCATATCATGCACATCAAGGCCCATCATATGGCCTAAACCGTGGGGATAGAACATTGCATGCGCACCTTCTCGTACAGCATCTTCTGTATTCCCCTTCATCAAACCTAAATCTTTCAGGCCATCTACCATAACACTAGCAGAAAGGTCATAAACAGATTCATAGCTCACACCAGGTTTTAAAGCCTTAACAGATTCAAGATGCATTCTGTTCTGAATATCATAAACAGCTTTCTGACGTGCTGTAAATGTCTTATCTACTGGAACTGTTGATGACATATCACCCGCATAACCCATTTCAGTTTCACACCCAGCATCAATTAAGAATAATTGACCCGACTTAGCAGTATTCCCATGATAATGATTGTGCAGAGTTTGCCCATTAATAGTGGCTATTGTAGCAAAAGATAATTCATAATTATTTCTTGCCGCTACAGCTTCCATTTCGGCTACAACTTCATATTCTTTCATGCCTGGACGCAACATTTTCATTGCGGCTATATGCATTTGAGCAGTTACATTACAAGCTTTATCTATTTCAGCTAACTCTTCATCCGATTTATAGATCCTTTGATTACAGATAGCTTCCATAAATTTATACGAAGCTTTTTGAGCTGCTGGCTTAATACCCAACAAATCCATAAGCTTCAACTGATGCTCAGGACGATAAGGAGGTAAATAATGAATCTCTCTCCCTTGTTTTTGAGCCCTAGCTAAGTATGTTCCTAAATCTA
Source organism: Bacteroides coprosuis (assembly GCF_020741705.1). Taxonomy (NCBI): domain Bacteria; kingdom Pseudomonadati; phylum Bacteroidota; class Bacteroidia; order Bacteroidales; family Bacteroidaceae; genus Bacteroides; species Bacteroides coprosuis. The sequence continues at coordinate 1,525 of NZ_DYYK01000109.1, read as the reverse complement.
CGGTAGGTTCAGTATGAGTAACCCCAACCATTTCACTCTTTTCTTTTAGAGTAGGTTGAACACCCATCCAAACTATATCATCAATCGTTAGTTCATTACCAAAGATGATTTCTTTGTCTTCATCGACATCAATTATCGCAGAAAGACCGGCAAATGACAAACCGAAAAAATATAGGAAACTTGAGTCTTGACGATATCTAAATGTACTGTCAGCATAATTTAGTGACAGCTCATCATTACCCAAAAATAAATAAACACCAGAGCCTAGTGCTTTTTTGAGCAAGGCTCTACGCTGCTTATATGTTTCTTTTTTAAACATATTAATATGGTTTTACATTCTATCAGGCACTTCTATACCTAGTAGATCCATACCATTCTTTATAGTTTCAGCCACAGTTTGCGACAATACTAAGCGGAATAGCTTAACCTTTTCATCTTCTTCTCTAAGAATAGAAAAATCATGATAGAACTGGTTATACTCTTTAACTAATTCGTAGATATAATTTGCAATACCAGAAGGGCTGTAATCTTTACCAGCTTGATCTACTATAACTGCAAAATCGGCTACCAATTGAATTAGTCCTCTTTCTTTTTCACTAATTTCTGTTGTAACATCAACTGATTTAGGAAGTACCATACCCGCTTCTTTTGCCTTTCTTAATACAGACTGAATACGAGCATATGTATATTGAATAAATGGACCGGTATTACCATTAAAGTCAATAGACTCTTTTGGATTAAAAGTCATGTTCTTACGAGCATCTACTTTTAAAATAAAATATTTCAGAGCTCCTAGTCCCACGATACGAGCAATTTCATTGGCTTCTTCATCAGATATATGATCTAATTTACCCAATTCCTTTGATGTTTCTTTCGCTGTATCTATCATTTCATCCATTAGGTCATCTGCATCAACAACAGTACCCTCTCTAGACTTCATTTTACCTTCGGGTAACTCTACCATTCCATAGGAGAAATGCACCAAATCTTTACCCCAAGCAAATCCTAATTTATCCAATAAAATAGAAAGTACCTGGAAATGATAGTTTTGTTCATTCCCCACCACATAAATCATTTGATCTATTGAGTAATCAGAGAAACGCATTTTTGCGGTACCTATATCTTGAGTCATATAAACAGATGTACCATCTGCACGAAGCAAAAGCTTTTGATCAAGACCTTCTTTAGTCAAATCAGCCCAAACAGAGCCATCTTCTTTTTTAAAGAATAATCCTTTAGCTAGGCCTTCATCAACTTTTTCTTTTCCTTCTAGATAAGTATCAGACTCATAATATATTTTATCAAAGCTTACGCCCAAACGTTTATAAGTTTCATCAAATCCTGTATATACCCAACCATTCATCTTATTCCATAAAGCTCTCACTTCTGGATCATTAGCTTCCCATTTCACAAGCATTTCACGAGCTTCTTTCATCAAAACAGAAGAAGCTTCAGCCTCTTCATCGCTCATTCCTTTACTTTTTAGTTCTGCTAATTCAGCTTTATAATGCTTATCGAAAGCCAC
>NZ_DYYK01000108.1:0-15709 GCF_020741705.1 Bacteroides coprosuis | reverse complement strand
CGTTGGCTTCACCCCCACCAAAGGTGGCATTTAAATTAGTTGACTGGATAAAACGTTGGTATCCAGGTGTTGCTAAACGCAACATGATTTCTCCAAATGTGACTACTTTCTTCATTTGTATTCTTATTATTAGTTTTTATGAAAATACCTAGTTAATAAGGTTATTAGCTAGGTATTTTCGAGGTATAATCAAAATATGTGTTAGTTAGTTAGCTTTTCTGATTATTCAGTATAACCGTTATTTTGTTTCCAACCCGCACCAGTTTCTCTAATTTCGTAATTAGGGATTGGGTATAGCTCATGTTTACCAGCAACGAAGTTATCACCAGCCATATAGTTGAATTTTTCCAAATGACCTTCGCTAATTAGCTTAGCAAGTTCTTCTTTCGTTTCTTGAAGTTTTTCGCCTAGTTTATTCCAACGAACAAGATCCATTCTACGACCACCTTCAAAACATAGCTCACGAGCACGTTCGTTTATAATTTCATTTAAGAAACTATCGTGATCAAAATCACCTACTTTTAAATCTCTCTTCATCGTACCATCAATCTCTTTACCGAAAGCACGGTGGCGAACTTGATTTACTAGTTTGATAGCTTCAGCTGTAGGACCATCATTTACTTCATTCAAAGCTTCGGCTTTCATTAAAAGAACATCAGCATAACGCATTACTACTACGTTAACGTCTGTATTGTTCATATCTTTAATTTCAGCAGTCTGCCAGTTTCTTCTCCATTTACCAGGAGCCCACTGAAAGCTCTTCTTAGCATTGATTTTTTTGACTTGGTCGTCTTTATTAATTTGCCAATCAGCAATAGCTACTTCTTTTCTCAAATCATCTTTCTCAAAAATAGCAGCAAATGTTCCTAAAGTTTTAATAAAAGAGTTTGCTCTACCATATTGAGAATTCTGATGAATAGAAGGACCATTGTAAGTTCCTTGATTACTTACGTGTCTATTCGCTCCTACTGGATTGAAGAATTGAATTTCAAACATATTTTCTTTTGGTTCAAACTTCAATTCGCACATGTTGCGGAATATTTGCTCGTAGCTAGGATTCAATTCATGTTTGCCAGAATTGATTACAGCATCAGCCATTTCTACAACTTTTTGGTAGTATTCTTTATAGTTGGCTGGGCGTTCCATCTTGCCATCTACTGTCAACTTATAACCCGCTTTGAATAAATAAACACGAGCTAGCATAGCTTGAGCAGCAGTCTTAGACATACGTCCAACAAAACCACCTGGATATTCATCGTAATTGAATAAATTAGGAATAGCTTCATTCAACTCATCAATAATGAAATCATAGATTTCTTCAGCATTCGTTCTAGGCAATTTAAAATTGCTAGTTGCTTCAGAATGTTCTGTTTTCAATGGAATATCACCAAACAAACGAACTAAGTCGAAGTAGGCCAAAGCACGCATAGCCTTAGTTTCAGCAATGTAGTTGTGATACAATACAGTATCCTTAGCATCTGCCTCCACTTTTACTTTATGAGCATTTTCAAGAAGTAAATTAGCACGGTTAATTCCTGAGTAATAAGCTCCCCATGATTGTTCTAGCCAAGGATGGTTTGCATAAGCATTGTAGTGTCCTAAGTCACGAGCTACGTGACCTAAGTTTGCACCATTCACATGGGCAATATCCGTATCAGTATCATAAACCATCCAGTACTGGCCATAGGTATTTAACTCACTAAAAACTTCGTAAACACCTCTTAATCCCATATTCATACGGTGAGTAGAGCTATAATAATCTTCTCCGTAGAAGTTATATGGTTTTTCTTCCAATCTGCTTTCACAGCTAGAAAGAGTATTTGTTAGTAGCAGGGCAGATAATACAATACCTGCTCCTGTTTTTATTTTATTAATCATATTTGTCATAGTAATCTCTATTATAATGTAAGGTTAAGACCAAATAATGTAGTTGTAGCTCTTGGATAAGCACCCCAGTCAATACCTGGAGATAGACCTCCATTAGAACGAGTATCTACTTCTGGGTCGAAACCAGAGTAACCTGTGATTGTAAATAGATTATTCATACTTGCATAAAAGCGAAGGCTTTGAATACCAATTTTGCGAACTAATGTTCTTGGCACTGTATAACCGAATGTGATGTTGCTTAAGCGTAAGTAAGAAGCACTTTCTACAAACTTAGAACTGAACTGTAAGTTTTGAGTTCCGTGTAGAGAAGCATAATTATTATTCGAGTTTAATTGTGCTAGAGCATCTGGGTTTCTATATACATTTTCACCATTTTGATCAATGTAAGTAAAACGACCTAATACATCAGTAAGCGCATTTTTATAACGGTTCTTAGTCATTGTATAGAACATTTTGTTAGCGTTGTAAACATCACCACCTACACTGTAGTTTAATACAAATGACAAGTCAAAACCTTTGTATGAGAAGTTATTAGTAATACCACCATAGAACTTAGGTTGAGCTTTACCAATTACTTTTTCGTCTTTTGAGTCGATAACACCGTCACCATTCAAATCGCGATATTTCCAGTAACCTGGGCGAACCTTTTCTCCACTAACAGAAACAATACCTTCTTTCAGTGTATAAAGATCTTCTTCTTTGGCTGCATTAGGATTGAAATCGAAATCTTCTACTTTGTAAATGCCATCGTTTACATATCCCCACATCTGACCAATAGGTTCACCTTCACGAATCATATAGTCATAACCATTCCACTCGTTACTTGACCAGTTTGAACGAACAGGCATTGTGCTAGCATCTGCTAACTTGATTACCTTATTCTTGTTGGTTGCAAAGTTGAAAGTTGTACTCCATTTGAAATTATCATTATCGATATTGTATGAAGTAACTGCCATTTCAAAACCTACGTTTCTTGTCTTACCAATATTAGCAATCATGCTAGAGAAACCCGAAATCAATGGAAGATTCTTGTTCAATAGAAGATCACTTGCTTCGTTACGATAGAAGTCTAAAGTAACTTGTAAACGTTGGCTAAAGAATCCCATATCCAAACCAATATTGGTAGATACGTCAGTTTCCCACTTCAACTTAGAATTTGCAAGCTGTTGTTCGTAGTAAGAGTTTTCTTGTATACCGTTTTCAGGCATATAGCTAGAACCCATACGCATCAATGAAAGATAGTTTTGGATGTTGTTGTTACCAGCAGTACCAAAACCAACACGTAATTTCAAGTCAGAGAAAATATTTAGATTCTTGATAAAGTCTTCATCAGAAGCTCTCCACGCAAATGAACCTGAAGGGAATACACCCCATTTGCTATCACCACCAAATTTTGAAGATCCGTCTGTACGTACAGTTACGGTAAATAGATATTTAGCAAGTAAGTTATAATTCACACGGCTAAAGAATGATAACTGACGAGAATCAGACACATCATTAGTAGGAACATCAGCAAATTTACCTAGGCTTAAATCATTTAAACCAAAGTTATCTTCGCCAAAATTACGAATTCCTAAGTTCATGCTCTTATCACGACGGTAAGTTTCTTCTTGACCCACCATGATATCCAACTTATGATTTCTATTGATTTTAGGTTTGTAAGTCAATGTATTACTGTATGTCCAGTTATCACGACTTGCTTTTCTTAGTTCGGCATAAGGACCACCGCTACGTTGAGCTTGGCTACTACGAGGACCAAAGAATACATCGTTATCATTGTCATTACGACCCATACCCACCATACCACGGTAAGTTAAGTTAGGAAGGATATTGTAAGTTATACTAGCATTGATATTTAGAATGCGGCTTGTTCTTTTACGTTTCTCTTCAGTAATAGAAGTATTAGGGTTTACCATAACGTTGCCAGAATCATTATCCAAGATAGGGTCAACATCCATATTTAATAGATCTTGATCATTTCCATCACGACTGATTACAGGACGATACTGAATAATGTGTTGCATACGGCTAAAACGACCACCTTCGTTTAGAGAACCTAAACCAGTTGTTTTATCCCATACATAACCTACGTTTGCAGAGAAACGTAATTTCTCATTTAATTTTTGGTCTAAGCGCATACGAATATTATTCTTTTCGTATCCACTACCCTTCATCACACCATCATCATCTGTATGAGCAAAAGACACATTATACTTAGTATCTTTATTACCACCATTTACAGAGAACTTGTAGTTTTGAGTAACAGGAGTCTGTCCATCAAAAATTTCATCTTGCCAGTTGATACCTGCACGATTGCCATAAGCATCTGGCATATCATTCCAAGTATTTTGCATATTAGCAAGTAGTGGAGTTTCTTCATCCCAACCTAATCCGTAACGTTGAGTAAACTTACGAGCTTCATCAATACCACCATCAAGCATTGCTCTTTCGTATTCTAGTTTTACGAAATCAAGAGGCTTCAATACTCCCAGACGCTTAGAGATTTTCTTAAAACCCACATAAGAGTCGAAGTTGATATTAGCCTTACCTTCTTTACCTGATTTTGTAGTAATTAAGATTACACCGTTTGCACCAGCAGCACCATAAATAGCAGTTGCCGAAGCATCTTTCAATACATCAATAGATTCAATATCTGTAGGATCTAGCACACGAAGACCATCAGGAGATGGGAAACCATCAACAATGTATAGAGGGTCATTGCTTTGTGTAATAGAAATACCACCACGCACACGTACTTTAACATCGGCACCTGGAGAACCTTGAGCTTGTGTAATTTGTAGACCCGCTACTTTACCATTCAAGGCTTGAAGTGCATCTGTTACAGGGATATTTGCGATATCATCACCCTTTACAGAAGATACAGCACTAGTTAGCTCACTTCTCTTTACTGTACCATAACCAATAGCAACTACTTCATCGAGTTGAAATTCGCTTGATTGTTTAAGTTGTGCATCAATAACAGTCTTACCATTTACTTTAACGGCTAAAGTTTCTAATCCGATATAAGAAAACTCTAGTGTTGCATTAGCAGGAACTGTGATCTTGTAATTACCGTCTATATCGGTAATTGTACCATTTGTAGTACCTTTTTGTACTACTGTAGCTCCAATTAGCTCTTCGTCAAAATTGTCTTTAAGCTTTCCTGTTACAGTTACATTTTGAGCTTGTGCATACGATAAAGTACTACTAAGCCCTATAAAAAGTAAAAGCAGGAAACTGATTTTTTTAAATTTGTACATAAGGTTAACGTTTATTATTTCTCAATCACTCCTTTTAGATTCATGTTACATGGAATAATTTTAATAATTAATTATTTTATTGCTTCAAAAGTAGGCTGTCGTTGCATAAACGTAATTCAGAATTGATTATATTACTTTCAACAACAGCCTTACTAGTATCAAAAATGTTTTATAAAAGTTTAATTTTGTTTCAACAGAAAAGTTAACTACCTAGAAATAGGCAACTTATCTACTAACTCTTCTACAATACTATTTTTATCAAAGATGATTGTAGAACCTTCTAGTTTCGATTTTACTCTAGGAGAATTATAATAGATACCATCCCCTTTTTTGTTCATAATCTCGAGACGAGCAGGTTTTGAAGCATCCATTTCGGCAGAGATACTCCACCCTTTAATACGAATATCCTTATCGGTGATTTTGGGAATTATTAACTCATTCTTTTTCTCATCAATACGGATAAGTGCAAGGAAACGCATCTTCTTAGACTTGCCTTTGGTGTCAAAATTGGCATGCCAGTTCTTAGCATACTCAATGCTACCATTTACAGGCTTCTTCTTCCAATTTACTGCGGGTTCAAAATACTCGTTGGTAATAGTGTGCTTCAGTTTTTTATCACTACTGAAGAGATAGACCTGAGCATTTGCAAATTCATTTTCTCCCCATAAAGCTCCGTCTTTACGAACCATCTTCTGATAGCTATGTAGTAACCAAGACCAGTTAATAGCTTGTTCTGCTTCTAGCTCGTCATAGATGACAACCATATTAGGACGAAGTAATGCAATGTGACGACGGAAGTGTTTTACTTTAGGATTGCCAAATCCATTTTCTGCTGTGTATTCCACTTTTGATTTTTCCATACGGTCCAACCAGAATTCGGCAGTCATATCGCCAAATGCATGAGAACCATCACCCAAAGCATAACCTAGAGCTTCTGTATTTGCAAAACGAGGAATCCAACCGTAACCGTTTTCACCTATAACCATCGCTTTGTTATCTGCCAAAATGGTATTGTGACCTCTAGTACGATAATGTTTCAGAGTATGAGGGTCGTTGAAATTGCTATAGTAACCAGAGCCACCAAATAGCTGCTTACCACCATAACTGATTGTAAATCCGTTTTGTGCAGCGTGAGCATGACCTGTTGCACCAAAAGGAACAGAGAAGAAAGATAACATCAAGTTTCTTCTTGTCTTAGCCATATTGGTATGGAATAGTGCAAAACCAGCATCAGGGAAATATCCCGCTGTTGGAATAGAATCTAAGCTTACCTGTGGGGTATCTGTTGCTTTTTTCTCTGTTAGTAGGCGGTATAGACGGAAGTCTTTATCTTGACCAAGCTTGTCTAAATCACCATTGACTAGATTATTAGCATAAGCACGAGCGATAGGATCACCTACTTCACGAGCCAAAGCATCAGCATAAGCAATGTATTTTTTATTGGGTTTCAGCATAGCCTCAAAGCCATCACCAAAACCTGTTGAGTAAGAGTTTTTAGGGAATGAGTAGGCTAAGAACTTACCTGCATTTTTAAACCAAGGAATATCAAAGAAATCTACGCCAGTAAGGTTCTTCAATATTTTAGGCATCAAAATAAAGGTTTCAAAGTTTACTTGGTAGTAGCTACTACCATCGTGCCAACCACCATCGCGTCCCCCTAAAACAGGGAATCTGCTGCACCATACTTCATAACAAAAAGATAACCATTGATCAGCATCGTCTATTTCTCCAACCATAGCTATGGCTGTCATAAAAAAACGTCTTAGCGTATGTTGCCATACGTGATTATCCATACCATGTGCTTCAAACATATTGGCATAGCTTCTAAAAAAGTGATCTCCACGAACTTTGATCGCTTTCTTCAGAGATTCTTTTTCTGCTTCTGACATATAAGGATAAGCTACATCATAGGCAGTTGCCATAGCTAGCATAGCCGATGCAGCATTGAAGTCTTCTTGGGTAGCAGGACCTTTTGGATCCATTCCTGCAATATGTAAAGCTTGTCTTAATGCTTCTTTAGCATATTTATCGTCTTGTGTAAGTAAGTAAGCCAAAGCTTGGTTTTCTATAGGCTGACGCACTACTTCTCCAAAACGGTGATACATAAAACGCATCAAAACTTTCTTCTCAAAACCTTCTACGCCAGTTGTATCGCGAGGACGTGTTGGAGCTTCGGGAATTAACTCTTGATTCAGGTTTTTAGTTGCTTCTTGAATGACTTTCTTAGCATCTTTACTATCAGCGTTACGCAAACGAAAATCATTTAGCTGATTAGGAGGTAAAAATATACGAGGATGCTCATATCCTTTTACAATATCCAAAAACTCATGGATAGTAGGTGTTTCTAGAACATCTACATCATCAGTGATCTCAAATTGATAGACCTCTGACTTTTGAGGATATTCTCCTTTTTTATTAATTTGATATTGCCAATACCAAGTACCTTTAGCCAATTTACGATGTGTATTATACATCGCCCAAGGCAAACGAGATACAGCAATTGTCTTACCCTCAGAAAAATTAGGATCCTGAGAAAGACGAACACCATAACTCACCTTGCCCTCCCTTACTACTGGCCACAGTAAAGCTACTGGATTGGTCTTTACTACTTCGCCCCCAGCTGGATAAGCATGCTGACGCATACGATAATGAATTGCTTCCTTATCTATATGCTTCACAGCCTCCTGAGCAGGAAGTGCAAAGGGTAAAAAACAGAGTAATAATAATAAGTTCTTCATCTCAATTATTAGTTAGTTAGTTAAATTGATAGCCCAAAGTGTAAGATTTCTTACCCACCTTAACCTGGACAGCCATTTCATTGGCCGCTACGGTTTTAAAATGAGCTTTCAGCTTTGGAGCCTTGCTATTATTGGTGATTGGATAGATAACTGTAATGTAACGTACAGTATCGCTTGATTTCTTCTCTACATTGAAAGCATAAGAGTCTCGTTCGGTTTTCTGACGATAGCCATAAGAAACCCAACCTTCTTCTTTCTTCACTTGCATTTGACTAGGACTAAACACTTGCATGACTAGGTCATGACGATCACTTGACCCTGACATGACGATGTTATGACTAGGATCAAATTTAAAGTTACCTTCACAGAAATTGTAGTGAATGGCAACATCACCTTGAGCATCACCCATGGCTTCGTCCACAATAACAAAGAATGTCTGATCTACAAAAAAGACAGAACGACGATGCGTTAAACCCTCATAACTAGGGTTTTCATAAACTAAGCGTTCAACATTTTGACTCGGTTGATCCCAAAGCAAGTTTTTAGAATCACACTTCGTCATGTTCTCTCTGTTTAGAGTAAGTGTATTGTGTACACGTGTTTGCTTAAACCAAGCACGTTGCTTATTCACTTCTTCATTACCTGCATAAACATAGCTACCAGAATCGGGGAAGAAATTTCTACCATTCATGTAGAGTTCAAAAGTTCCATTATCGGGTTGGCTATGCCAGAAAGCAGGAGGTCCAGCCTTCAATACCATTTGAGTAGCCTCTTCGCCCCAACCATTACGGAATACATAAAAACCTGAGGATAAAAATGCTTTTGAAAGATGTGAAGGAGCTTTGCCCTCTTTTCTATCTGAAGCCATATACTGAAGAGCTTCATTATCGGGGAATATTTTCAACCACTCATTGTAGTTGTTCAACATATCCGCTTTAGTATCTTGTTTAGCATCACTAAACATAGGGTTGGTATAATCGGGGAAGTGACAGTTGATCACCCACTCTATCATACTTTCTACGGTTGAAAGGTAGTGTTGCCCAAATTCTGCACGAAAACCATTGGCATCAGCCACACGGATTGCTTTTGCAAAAATGTTAATTGAAGCTAGGTGGTAGTGAGGATCCAATTCAAACTGCATACCATCGGGGTACACCTGAGTTTTGATTTCACGATTAAGAATATCAATACCACTTGCTCTCCAAGTTTTAGCTTGTTTCATTTCGGGGAAGAATGCCCCAGCATAGATAATGCGTTGCGCTTCAAAAAGAAGATGGTTACCACTTTTTGAATAATTATGAAGGATGTGCTCAGCATGTTTATAATAGTTCAATAGAAATTGAGCTAGGAATTCGGGAGTAAAAGAAGGAGAATCTTTAAACAGAAGAAACTGTATGGTTTGATCTTGCAAACGATGGCTCACCTCTAAAGGTCTCCACGCAAAACGTACATTTTGCAAGTCGGCAGGAATCCCAGCACTCACATCTTCACCCTCGTAAGCATTACTGGTCTTAAGTAATGGGTTTTTCTTAATCCAATCTAGGTATTGAAAAGCCCACTCTTTAGCATAAGTTTCATCTTGGGTTACTTGATACACCTTACCCATAGGTTGCCACCACTTGGTACGGTGCAATTGCCAGCGAAGTTCATTATCTTCAACAGGCCAATAAGTCCAATCAATATCATCTCCATAAAAGAAAGAAGGCTGATAACCATTGTGCACAAAGAACTTATGTTCTAATGCCTCGTCGGCCATTTTTCTTTCCTTATTAGAAACGGTGATATTATTTAAATCGATATCCGGATGATTGATTCCTTTTCTTCCTCTATAATAATCGAGTAAAGAAGCTAGAGCTTGCTCAGACTCTCCCTGATTATAATAGTCTTTCACCTTTTCTAACCCTGGATAGTTCAGGTCGATCAAATCGAAAACCTGAGAGGCATCTTCTTGAGCCACACAAAGAGCAGGAGTCAGTAGAAGTAAAAAGGATAGGAATATGTTTTTCATATTTACCATTGTCTATATCTCCATGTGATTAATAGAAAAATGAGTTAGCCCATTGGAAAAACAATAGACTAACTCACCAGACTTATTTATTGTATGTGGTTATTTGTTTGCATTTAATGGGTACTTAACACCAGTTAAATCGAAATAACGTTTTAATGCTTCTACGTAATAATAGTCAGCATAATTTAGAGGAGTGTCAATCTCTGAATTTGCAGGAAGGTGACCAGTAGCATGCTTCAAGATAAAGCCTTCATTATCACCGTTAGCTAAATAAGGTTCTTTTGATAGATTCTTTAGCATAACTTCTGCTTGGTTAAAGTAGTTTTGACCATCTTCTACCATTGTGCTCAATTCAAATAAAGCTGAAGAAATAAGTGCAGCAGCCGAAACGTCACGTGGAGCGTTTGGAATATCATCTGCGTCAAAATCCCAATAAGGAATTTGATCATCTGGCATAGTTTCTTCTGTCATAATTAAGTGAGCAATGTCTTGCGCTGCTTTTAAGTAAACAGGATCTTGAGTAAATCTGTACATTACAGTGTAGCCATAAAGAGCCCAACCTTGACCACGAGCCCAGTCAGAATCATCTGCATAACCTTGGAAAGTACCTTTGATTTCTACGGTACCATCATTGTTGTAGCTAATTACATGGTATGAACTCATATCGTCACGGAAGTGGTGTTTAAGAGTTGTATTAGCATGTTCGATAGCAACTTCACGGTATTTAGGATCGTTCGTGTATTCGCTAGCCCAGAATAATAGTTCTAGGTTCATCATGTTGTCGATGATAACTGGGAAATTCCATTTACCAAAGTCCCAAGAACGAATCGCTTTGATTGTTGGGTCGAAGCGAGAGATTAAATTATCTGCTGTGCTTACCATCAATGGAGCTGACTCTGCATCGTGAGTTAGACGAAGTTGGTTACCATAGCTACAGAACATCATAAAACCTAGGTCGTGTGTACCAGGGTAGTTTGATACTTCTTTCAATAGCGCAGTATATTCTTTCGCTTTTTCTTTGAAGAACTCGTCTCCTGTTAATTCGTATTGGTACCATAGTGTACCTGGGAAGAATCCGCTTGTCCAGTCGAATGGATTTTCGAAACGAACCTTACCATTTTTACCAATAGAACGTGGTAGCAATTTAGCTCCACTCTTTGACTCAGCATTTACAGTTGGTAAATTACCTTCGCTGTCGCGTTTTTGGTCCATATTCTCATCCGATTTCTGAACCAATACCTTAAGTTGTGCGTCTGCTATTTCAACTGCATTTTTTGCCCAGTTCTCATTCTGGCCTTCCTTGTTCGAGTTTGAACAAGACACCATAAAGATGGCTAATAAAACTGCCGCTGAACGCGTAAAAAGTTTCATTGTCATAGTGTAATATTAATTGTTTTATGTCAGCCCCTAAAATGTCATATTTGTAAGGTCCAACTTGTTTTGATTTTCACTAGTACAATATTACTTCAATTCATTCAAGCTGTGTTTTAGATATGTCTTAACAAATGAATGCTGGGTATAAAATGCTTTTAGTTTTGTTTAAATAAACTTCATAATTGTGTAAATCCTATTTTGAAGACCTCTTCATATAGTCTGTAGGCAGGATTCCGAAGTATTTTTTAAAGCTTGTAGTGAAATAAGAGGGGGTATTAAAACCTACCATTGCACTCACTTCGGCAACAGAATATCTGCCATCCTGAAGCATTTTACAAGCTGCATTAAATCGTATTTTACGTATAAACTCAATAGTCGATTCTCCTGTTATGGCTTTCATTTTTAAATGAAGATTGGAACGGCTCATCGCCATAGCTTCGCAAAAATCATCCACTTGAAACTCTACATTATCTAAGTTTTGCTCTACAATCTCTTTTGCCTTTTCTAGGAACTCTCTATCCATTTCATTGAACGTAACCTCAGAAGGTTCTATCTCCATATTATCAGAATAGTATTCAAGCATTCTCATTTTTTGCTTCAACCTATTCTCTATTTTCATTTTTAATAGAGATATACGGAATGGTTTTACAATGTAGTCATCAGCACCAGCCATTAAGCCCTCCATTTGATCTTCTGCTGTTGTTTTTGCAGTAAGTAAAATTACGGGTATATGACTTGTTTTAATACTTTGTTTTAGACTCTTGCATAGTTTAAAACCATCCTGTCCTGGAAGCATAACATCAGAAATCACCAAATCAATCTCATTCTCTCGCACAATATCTATAGGATCCAATCCATTATCCGACGATAATACATTGGCTGTATCTTTTAAGTTTTGTACGAGATAGTTTCTCACATCTGTGTCATCTTCCACAATCAAAATAGTTGGGCGATCTTTTTCAAGCTCGTCCTCTTTGGTATCTAAGTCTTCTTCGGTAGCATCTACATCTATATGATCTACTACTTCAGAAGTTAAAGTATATTTCTTCTCTACTTCTTGGTCTTTCAAGAACTCTTCATCCCGATATAAACTCTCATCTTGTGGGATAGAGATAGTAAATTCGGTGCCTTGATTGGGTTCACTCTTCACCTCAATGGTACCATGGTGCAAGTCGATTAATCGTTTTACTACAGAAAGACCAATACCTGTACCTTTACTCTTATTATTGGACTGATAGAAGCGTTCAAAAATATGCTTAATGGCTTCTTCAGATACTCCAGAACCCGTATCAATTACTTGCAAAGTAAATTTATCTGCATCTACCATCGTGCGAATTGTAATTTTTCCTTGGTTGGGCGTAAATTTAAAAGCATTGGATAGCAGGTTCGACAAAATAAGTTCTAGATATGAGGTATCATACAATACCACCGCCTCATCAGGAATAGCATTGAAATAATTAAAGTTTATCTGCTTTTGCTCTGCCAAGCGATTGTACATATCCATAATAGATTTTATCTGCTCAGAAGGATTGTGCTTTTTTACCTTCAATGCAAATACACCCAACTCTGCCTGACGATAGTCGAGCAACTGATTAACCAGATAGAGCAGCTTATTGGCATTCCGTTGCATCACTTTTATCTGATTAATAGACCATTTATCTGTTGTACGCTGAAGTAATTCTTCCAACGGAGAGATAATTAAAGTTAGAGGAGTACGGAACTCGTGCGAGATATTAATAAAGAAACCAAGCTTCATCTGGTTTATCTGCTCTTTCTGCTTCTTTTCCAATCGCTCTATCTTCAGCTGATTTCTCAACTCTTGACGGTTATGAAGGAATCTCCACAATAGATAAGTCAGTCCACCCAAGAATAAGAATACAAACAGTTTAAAGTAAACTGTTTTCCACCATACTGGCTGAATATTTATAATAAGCTGTGTGGGGTTATTATTCCACTTCTCTTCCCCATTTCCTGCCTTTAAATAAAGGGTATATCTGCCTGGAGGAAGATTAGAATAAGAGATAGGATGCGGATCTTTCATTTCAATCCAGCCCGAGTCAAAACCTTCTAGTTTGTATAAAAACACACTATGCTGAGCCGACAAGAAATTGGGCACAGAGAATGACAAGGTAAATGAGTTTTGAGAAGGACCCAAAGTTAGCTCCTTGGTAAAACTAATATCTTGTGTCAAAATACCTGTCTCATCATTGGGCAATACCTCCTTTGAAAACACTTTCAAGGAGTTAATTACGGGTTGAGGAGAGAAAGGATTGTCTTTTATCTCTTCGGGGGTAAAATAAGTGATGCCCTCTATCCCACCGAAATACAAATCTCCTTTGGCTGTTTTACAATGTGCATAAGGTGTAAACTGATCACTAGCAATGCCATCTAAATAGGTATAAACTCTTATTTTCTCATTGGCTAAAGAAAAACAAGCCAAACCATGATTGGTACTTATCCACAAACGGTTAAAACTATCTTCGAGGATACCCAGTACATTATTATTGGGTAATCCCTCACGTGTAGTATATGTTTTAAAGGTTTGATTACCTTCATTGAGTAAACGCAATCCAGCAGCTGATCCAATCCAAATATGTCCTAAATGATCTTCATAGAAAGTATTAATTCTACTATTTTGCTGACGAGTATCAATATCGTAGTGCGTAATTAAATTCTTATCGAAAGAATAAGAGTAGGCTCCAGAATCGGCACCAATCCACAAACGATGTTTACTATCAATAAACAAAACATAAATTTGACCCGATGTCAAACTTTGTATATCAGTCACATCACCCCAAGGTTGATATTTAGATAGCGGAATAAACTCTTCTTTTTTAGGATCAAAAGATGTTAGACCATTTAATGTAGCCAGCCAAAGCACTCCTCTTTGACTATCTTCTTGAATAGAGTACACATTATCACTGATAATGTCACTATTAAAGCGATGAAACCTTTTTATCTTATCACTTTTCTTATCCAAGCGAGCCAGCCCTCCTCCGTGACTACCTATATAGCAATATTCGGGAGTTGTCCAGATGGCTTTAATATTGTTTGACAGTAATTGATTCTCTGATTTTCCTTTTCTGTAGTAAGTAAAGTGCTTTGTTTTAGGATTGTATTTATTCAAACCGGCTTCATTGGTTCCTATCCACATGATACCCGATTCATCCTCCACAATACTACTCACTACATTATCGCTCAAAGAATTGGAATATGGAATATGCTTTATTCTACTAAACTGATTTTGGAGAGGGTGGTAATAATTTAATCCACCATAGAAAGTACCTAGCCAGACACCTCCCTGATTATCATTAAAAATAGCACGGACTGAGTTTTGACTCAATGAATTCACGCTCACATCGCTACTCGAATAACGCGCGATCTTACGAGTATTTAAGTCGAGAATATCCAAGCCATTGAATGTCCCAATCCACAACCTATTTTGCGAATCAACACGTATGGAGCGAATATGATTGGATGATAAAGAATTTGGTTTACCAGGATTATACTCATAAAGATTGATCTTACCTGATTTTTCTATTTCGTATAGACCAAACCCTTCACTAGCTACCCATATATTATCTGAAGTAACCAGAATAGACTGAATGAACTTCTTTTCAAATATCTCATCTACAGATACCATAGAGCGGCTCACTAAGTTAAAGCGAAACAATCCTCCGCGAGTACCTACCAGTAAATCTCCTTTACTCATGGCTGCAGATTGGAAAGCAGCATGAGAGTCTTCAAACAAAACCTTCATTTCATGACCATCGAACTCTATGATTTTACTCCATGTCAGAAGGATAAAAGTTGAATCACTATTGGCTACAATAGCGTTCACTTGCTCACCTAGATTATAGTTGGAAAAGGTATTGAACTGCGTATCGTAAACACTCAGCCCGATATTGGTTCCTATTAATATCTTATTTTTGAAAAGATTAAGTGTTCGGATATTACTTGAAAGTAGAGAATTAGCCTCCTCTAAATCGTGGCGATAAGTGGTAAGTCGGTAGCCATCATATTTATTGAGCCCATCGGCTGTAGCTACCCAAATGTTACCTTTTATATCTTGAATAATATCAAATACTGTGTTATTACTCAAACCATCGTCAATTGTGATTGTACTAAAACTAAATTCAGTATTCTTCCCCCATGATGTGGGAATAAAAGATAGCAAGAGTGTAAACACCAATATTAGTGTTCTATAGATCTGAACGTTGCTGTTCCTCATATTTAGCTTGAAGATATTTGTTTGCTTACTGTGAAATCCACGCAAAATTACGCTTAATTCTTCAATATTAAAAAGTGAAAATAGTATAAAGAAGATCGGTTAACAACTCCTGAAAAACGTATTTTCGACTAAAAACAAGGGTTATACACGGGTAAAACCCTCTATTGATTTCAAAATAAAGGCAACCTCTCCTTAAAAAGAGGGCTGCCTT
>NZ_DYYK01000107.1:0-12611 GCF_020741705.1 Bacteroides coprosuis | reverse complement strand
CCTAGTCAAAACTGTGTTATATCAGGGTAAAAGTTGTATCATGTCGGTGTCAAAGTATCGTCATATCGGTGTCATAATTTTACCCTATTTTGGGGATTAAAAAAAGACCAATTTAAGAGGCTGCGAAGTTTATTCGGATTTAGAGATAAAAGAGCCTATCTAAACGGCTTAGATAGGCTCTTTCTTTTTATAAAAAATAAGAATATCTTATTTGTCTATCTTGAAATGATTGTGCTTTTTGTCCTTATACCACTTGATACTCATCTGTATGGTAAACAGTAGTAGTATGAGTGAGCAAGCTATTAACACAGCACTGTGAGCCGCTTCAAAGGCTACTTTCGACTCTGTTTGCACTACTTGTCCTAATTCTCCACTTGTGCTCTCTGCATAGACAAGAGCGTCTTGTATAGAATGATACACCTTTTTGGGTAGTTGTGTAGCTACATTTGGATCGAAACGCAGTGTAGCCGAGAATACTTGAGAGAGTAATACGCCAAAAAATGTAACTCCTAGTCCGACACCCAGTTCGTACGAAATTGATTCTAGTGAACCTGCTGCACCAGCATTTTCATCATCGGCTCCCGACATAATGGCAAAGGATGCTGCTAGCATGATAATACCTAGTCCGAAACCTGCCATCAATAACCAGAATAATAACCAAAAAGTAAGTGTGGCAAATCCCATCTGACTCATAGCAAAGAAGGATACGGTAGATACAAGTAGCCCGATGACTATAATTTGTAGAATACCAATTCGCTTGAGGTACGCTCCCAATGCCCCCGAGAAGGCAAATGCAACAAAGAAGGGGGCAATGTAGAAGGCAGTATCCGTAGGAGTTAATCCGTGAACTAGCTGCAATTCTTGTGAAAGTAAAAGTTCAAAGCCTGAACAGATAGTCATTGGTATAAAGGTGAATAGCATCCCGTATTTTACTCTGGGTTTTTTAATTAGTTGCCAATCGACCATACTATCGGGGCTGCGGTGTTGTACCTTGTAAAAGAGGTAAAGAAGGAAGCAGCCTGTGGCTCCAGCAATTACTCCATACCATACAGATTCGTCCCATTTTGGTATTGTTTTGATACTATATACTACCATTATAATGGCAACAATAAGAAGTAGAGCATACTTGAGTACCCAGTTTTTCTTAGAATCGGATATGCTTTTAGGAAGCACAAATGCAACAAAGGGTGCTATAAGTAAGAGTACGGGTATATTGATAAAGAAGATGGCTCTCCAAGAAAAATAATCAATTAGTAATCCACCCAGTAGCGGACCTACGGCAGCTCCTCCATTGGCAAATACCACCCATATCCCTAGTGCAATACCTCTTTGCTTTTCGCTTTGGAATGTCTGTCGAATCACGGCTAGTGTGGTAGGCATAATCATCGCTCCACCTACGGCAAGCAAGATACGTGCAAAAATAAGGTGCATGGGTTGTTGTGAGAATCCAGCAGCTAGTGAGGCTATCGCAAAGATGATCACTCCCCATAATAAGAGTTTATGATGACCTACCTTATCGCCGAGTACTCCCATAGGGATAAGGAGTCCTGCCATGAATAAGGAGTAAATATCTAGCATCCACAATACTTCTGTTCCTGTAGCTTTAAGGTCGAGTGTTAATGGAGGAATAGCCATATGTAACACGGTGGAATCAATCACTACTGGCACAAAGCACGTTATAAGTATTCCCAAGATAAACCAAGGGCTTTTACAACATCTAGATTTGAATGTCATTTTCGTCTTATTTTACAGTTAAATTATTTGTTCAACCTCACGTAGAGGTAGGTAAATAGTTTATTTTACCTGCACGCAAGATAGACGATAAAGCAACATACAAATTTGACAAAAGTCAAAAACTCACTATTATTCGGCCTTAGTAACGTACTTTCGCCTTATTCTGCTGAGGGTTTCTTGCGAAACAGCGAGGTAAGAGGCTATTTGTCCGAGTGCTACCCTTTGGAAGATATCAGGAGATACAGTCATTAATTTTTCATAACGTTCTAGTGCTGTTTGAGTTTGTAAAGAAGCTACTCTCTCTTCAAATTCCATGCAATATTCCTCCGATAGTTTTCTGCCAATGGTGTTGAGCTCCTCATTTACCTTATAAAGCTCATCGAGCGTATTGCCCGAAACGTAGTAAATAGAAGAGTCTTCTAGCAACTGGATGTTTTCAAAAGAGGGGATGCGAAAGAAAAAGGCCGAACTAAAGGCCACCGTATTCTCTTTGCAAAACCATGTTGTTACCTCTTTGTCATTGCGAAGATAGTAAAATCGTAAAAGTCCCTTTTTGATGATGTACAAACCGCTATTAACCTGTCCACGCTTGAGTAGGTGAGCACCTTTCTTTTTATAATAGTGCTTTATGTGAGGCAGTAGTAACGCTTCTGTCTCCTGAGATATGGGTCCGTACTTCCTTAAAATTTCAATGAAAAAGTTTGTCATCACATGGTTTTATAGGGCTTCACACAAAAATACGACTTTAAAACCCTTATCCAAAAGAGCTTGATTGGAATTTTCTTAAAAGAAGATCTTTGGTGTATAGATAATTGAGCAGTAAAGCAAGCGATGAACTAGAGTTTGCTTTGTAAAGAATGAAGATCAGCCCCAAAGAATCACTTAGTCTTTTGCTTCAATTTCTATTTCAATGGCATTATACCCTATAAGAGTAAGTAAGCGAGTGGGTTATCTGTTTTATGGATTTAAGGTGTGTCTTTATTCTGAAACTCTTGCTGGAACATAATAAGATGGATTAAAGATGTAAATAATAGAGAGGGTGTTTTGTAAATGCTACGATTGTCCAATACCTAAATTAATATAGGGTGAGAATAAAGAGGAAATCAGATGATATTGTATTTATTTACGTTAAATTTAATATATGTTATAAAACAGCTTTGGAAGATCTGTAAATTCTTATACTGCTGATATATCGCAACTTACCATAGAATGGCAAAAATAGGCTGTCGTATATCTGAAATATTAAGGATAAAAAATATAATGATGTGTTTGGAGTATAACAATATTTAATATATATTTGCTCATAGTAATAAATTAATAAGACCTAAATAAACAGCATTTATAGAAGGGAAAACATTTACTTGTTAAACTTTATGAATGAGAAATTCAATACAATAAATAATATTTTATAATACCTACTTGTGAAATCTAATAAACTATTAAAAAAATTGAATTGAAATAGAACCTTAACTTGAAAAATAGTATTACTAATTAATTGGAAGAGACGGAATATGTACGCGAGTATCTATTCCGTTTCGTTGTATATAGGGTTTCGGTTGTGGAGATGTTTGTCGTGTAAAATCTTTATCAAGCTGGACTACTTTATATTTAATAAAATAGTAATAGATGTGTCATTTTCTTTTATCTCTCCATTGGTATATTTATAATCTGCATTATATCAACAATATAGGAGGCTTTAAGAGCTTTCTAATACTTTTCTAATACATTCTAATAGACCTATGAGTTTTAAAGCCTCTATTTTTGTAGAAGTTAAATAGAGTATTATTCTAGAAAATAAGAGAGCCATGACAAAGAGAACATTAGGATGGAGTGTTTTTTGCATTTTCCTACTTGCTTCTTGCAAACAAGTAGAAGAACCTAAGGCACAGCTCGCTTATCAGTTTAAAGGAGATACCGTTGTAGTATCCGACCAAAGATTGTTGAGCGAAAAGGTGAAAATTGATTCAGTTACCGTAGAGCCAGTTGCTCGGGAGGTGATAACTGCAGGAACTATTCAAGCAATCCCTACACAATATGCCTACATTGCACCGCCGTTTGCAGGTAGAGTGGTACGATCACATATCAAATTGGGAGAGCAAGTGAATCAGAATACACCCCTTTTTGAAATTATATCTTCCGATTTTACTTCTGCCCAAAAGGAGTTCTTCCAAGCAGAATCTGATAGAGAGTTGGCTCGTATCAATCTGAATCGTCAGAAAGATTTGAAAGAAAACGGGGTAGGTTCACAAAAAGAACTCGATGAATCAAAGAATGCTTTGTTCTTAGCCGATAAAGAGTATGAGAATGCCTATACTGCTTTACAAGTGTACCAAACCAATCCTGCACAGATGAAGTTGGGACAGCCACTCGTGGTACGTGCTCCTATATCGGGCGAAGTCATTCAAAACAACTTGGTAACAGGTCAGTACCTCAGTAGCGAATCAGAACATGTAGCTATCATTGCCGATTTATCCAAAGTTTGGGTAGTGGCACAAGTGAAAGAAAAAGACATTCGCTACATTCATGAGGGTGATAAAATGGACATCCATGTTTCTGCTCATCCCGAAGAACCCATTAAAGGAGAAGTGTATTACATAGATGGCTCGATAGATATTGAAACTCGTTCTATCAAAGTGCTTTCTGTTTGTGATAATCAAGAAGGGCAGTTGAAGTTGGGTATGTACACCACAGTACATTTTACCGATCAACCCACACCTCACGTTGTTGTACCCGAAAAATCAATTCTTCAAGGAGAAGAGAGCAGTTTTGTATTTGTGAAAATACGGGAGAATACCTTTGTGCGTACTCCTGTGCAGGTAGAAGTAACTCGTGATGGCAAGGCTGTATTGAGTAACGGACTTCTTCCTGGTCAGGAGATAATAAGCGAAGGCGGATACTATTTTAAATAGAAGAGGAGGTTATGATGAAGAAGAATTTAATGCTTTTAACCATCCAAAAAAGATGGGTGATAGCTCTGCTTTTCGGTTTGTTAGCCTTCTTTGGCTACTATTCTTGGAAACAATTGTCTGTCGAAGCATATCCAGATATAGCAGATGTTACCTCACAAGTGGTAACTCAAGTTCCCGGTTTGGCTGCCGAAGAAGTGGAACAACAGATAACTATTCCTTTAGAAAGAGCACTCAATGGACTACCAGGTATGCATGTGATGCGTAGTAAAAGTACGTTTGGCTTGTCTATGATAACTATTGTTTTTGAGGATGGTGTAGAAGATTATTGGAGCAGACAGCGCGTGCAAGAACGTATTGCCGAGGTGGATTTGCCAGATGGTGTAGCAGCAGAACTAGATCCTCTGACTTCACCAACGGGTGAGATATATCGTTATATCATAGAGAGTGATCATCACTCCTTGCGTGAGCTGACTGATTTACAATACTGGGTTATTATCCCTCGCATAAAGGAAGTGTCGGGTGTTGCCGATGTAAGTAATTTTGGCGGTATCACTACTCAGTTCCAAGTAGAACTCGATCCTCACAAATTAGAGCAATATAATTTAGCTTTAAGTGAAGTGGTTGAGGCGATAGAGAAAAACAACTCCAATGTGGGCGGTAGTATTTTGAAGCGGGGAGACTTGGGTTATGTGGTGCGTGGTATTGGATTGATTTCCGATTTGGACGACTTAGGTAAGATTGTGGTGAGTTCTGAAAATGGTGTACCTATCTTTCTAAATGATCTCGGCAAACTGAAGTATGGAAACCTAGAGCGAAAAGGTATTTTGGGTTACTCCGATCGTACTCGTGAATATCCCGAAAGCATTGAGGGTATAGTGCTTCTTCTCAAACACGAAAATCCTTCTGTGGTACTAGAAGGCATTCAGGAGGCAGTAGATGAACTGAATAATGAGTTGCTCCCCGAGGGTGTAAATATTCATACCTTTTTAGATAGAACGGAGTTGGTAGATACTACTCTTCATACGGTGTCTAGAACACTATTAGAGGGTATGGCGCTTGTGATAATCATCTTAATTGTGTTCTTGGGTAATTGGCGTGGCGCATTGCTTGTGGCAATCACGATTCCTCTATCGCTACTTATTGCATTTATCTTGATGCACTTGACGGATATTCCTGCCAATTTACTTTCACTAGGGGCAATCGACTTTGGTATCATTGTGGATGGAGCCATTGTCATGATGGAAACTATCTTGAAAAAAAGAGAAGACCATCCCGAAAAAGAACTGACAGAGATGACGATAGCCAAGCGGGTGAATCTGGTAGCCAAACCCATCTTGTTTGCTACTACGATTATCATTACGGCATACATTCCACTCTTTGCTTTTGAAAGAGTAGAGAAGAAGTTGTTTACTCCGATGGCATTTACAGTGAGTTATGCTCTCTTTGGTGCATTGTTGGTCGCTTTATTCTTGATTCCTGGATTGGGATATGCACTGTATCGTAAGCCAAGAAAAATTTATCACAACAAGTGGCTAGAGAAGTTGACTACTCAATATGCGAGAGTAGTTGATAAAATCATTCATATTCCCAAGAAAGTCTTGAGTGTGGTTTTGGGTGTATTTGCTGGAGCAGTGATTCTTACTGTTATGGTAGGGAAAGATTTCTTGCCTACACTTGATGAAGGATCTATCTGGTTGCAAGTTAACCTTCCTCCAGGGATTACCATTGATCGCTCCAAGGAACTATCGGATACGCTTCGCGCTCGCACTATGAAGTACCCCGAAGTAACTTATATTGCTGTACAAGCAGGTAGAAATGATGATGGAACCGACCCTTTCACTCCTTCACATTTTGAAGTATCTGTAGGAATTAAGCCCTATAAAGATTGGGCAAGAGGAAAAACCAAGGATGATTTAATCGAGGAATTGGCTGCTGAATATGAAACTTTACCA
Organism: Bacteroides coprosuis; assembly: GCF_020741705.1. Taxonomy (NCBI): domain Bacteria; kingdom Pseudomonadati; phylum Bacteroidota; class Bacteroidia; order Bacteroidales; family Bacteroidaceae; genus Bacteroides; species Bacteroides coprosuis. Next base: position 6,016 of record NZ_DYYK01000107.1, on the reverse strand, counting down.
GGCTTTACCGTAGGATTTAGTCAGCCGATGATTGATGGAGTGATGGATAAAATATCGGGTGCTCATAGTGAGCTTGTGGTAAAGGTTTATGGCAACGACTTTAAAGAAACCCGTCGAATAGCCGAGGAAATTCTAGGTGTGTTATATACAATTCCTGGAGCTACCGATTTAGATATCGACCAAGAACCACCTCTTCCTCAGTTGCAAATTGTAATGGATAGAGATGCTATAGCCCGTTATGGATTGAATATATCAGATGTTAATGATTTAATTGAAATTGCAATAAGCGGGAAAGCTATCTCTCAGATTTATCAAGGAGATAGAGTGTATGATATTACTTGTAAATACAAAGAAGATGCACGAGATACTCCTGAAAAGATTGCGGGGTTAATGCTTACCTCTACCACGGGGGCAAAGATTCCTCTTTCGCAGGTAGCCGATATCAAACTCAGTACTGGAGAAAGTACCATTACCAGAGAGATGAACAAACGTCATCTTACCGTAAAACTTAATTTAAGAGGAAGAGATTTGTCTTCTTTCCTCCGAGAGGCTCAGAGAAGTATTGAGCAGAAGGTGGAATACGATCATAGTAATTATCATGTGAAGTGGGGTGGTCAGTTTGAAAACCAACATAGAGCTTATTCTCGATTGGCTGTTATCGTACCACTTGCTTTGGCTTTGATGTTCTTCTTGCTCTATGTAGCATTTGGTAAATTCCGTCAGGCTGGCTTAGTACTTTGTATTGTACCCCTCGCTCTGTTTGGAGGTATGCTAGCCTTGAATATTCGTGGAATGACCTTGAATGTATCGTCTGCCGTAGGCTTTATAGCTCTCTTTGGGGTTGCCATACAAAATGGAGTGATTATGGTATCGCATATTAACGACTTGCGCAAGAGTGGTGAAACACTTTACGAGGCTGTTACCGATGGGGCCAGACATCGTTTCCGTCCCGTGTTAATGACTGCTACAGTGGCTATATTGGGATTGTTCCCCGCATCTATGGCTACAGGTATCGGTTCGGATGTGCAACGTCCACTAGCTACTGTGATTGTTTATGGGCTGATGTTTTCTACAGTGATAACGCTATTTGCTCTACCTGTACTTTACTATCTGGTAGAACGCAAATATGATAATGAAAGTAATATTGAAAAAACGAAGAGTAATGAGACTGTATAAATGGATATATATAATAGGTATAGTGTTGGGTTGTTCTCATACTGCTTTTTCACAGCATATAGAGAATTTAGAGCTATCGCCTCTACACTATTCTACTTATCTAAAAGAGTTAGGAGATAAAAACCTACATCTTTTAGCCGAGAAGTATAATATTGATATTGCTAAGGCTGAGATTGCTGCATCACGTGTAATGCCCGATCCTGAATTATCTTTTGAGGGAGAACACGATAATTTTACGGTCGAACTAGGTTATACTTTGGAGCTGGGAAAACGGAAAGCGAGAATCAGAAATGCGAAGACAGAAAGTGAATTAGTGGCTTTAGAGCTTGAAGCCTATTTCCAAGAATTACGTGCTGAGGCTACTCATGCATTCCTCGATGCCATTTTGCAAAGAGATTTGCTAGAGGTAAAGAAGAACTCGTACAATACGATGTTGAATTTGCATCGCTCTGATAGTATTCGTTATCGACTAGGTGAAATAACACTCAATGATGCTCGTCAGTCAAAAGTGGAGGCTGCTACCTTACTGAATGAAGTATTTGAGCAAGAGGCTGCTTACAAATCGGCTTTAATCTTGCTCAATAAATACAGAGGTAAGAAAGCATCCGAAATGGAATCTCCCATAGGAGATATGAGCCAGCTTGAACGCTCTTATGAGTTGTCCCAACTGATGCTTATTGCTCTAGACCAGCGGATAGATGTATTGGTAGCAAGTAAAGGCATTCAAGCTGCACAAAGTAGATTGCGTTTGGCTAAGGCTGAGCGACGTACCGACTTGGGTTTGATGGTGGGGTATAGCAGAGATTGGCACGGTATGTGGCCCAATCGAAACTCTGTAAAAGCAGGAGTATCTATTCCTCTAAAGTTTTCTAATACGAATAAAGGAGTAGTACGATCGTCGAAACTGATAGTGCAGCAAAATCAAATGATAAGAGAAAGCAAAGAAATGGATGCTCAAGTAGAAGTGTCTCAGGCTTTCTTTGAGTACGAAGCCGCTCAAAAGCAAGTGGGGCAGTATATCAATGGATTACTTGCTGAGGCAGAAGAAGTGCTTAAAGGGATGATCTATCGTTATAAACGAGGTGAGACAAGCATTCTCGATGTGTTAATAGCCCAGCGAACTTATAATGAAGTTCAGGAGCAATACTTTATGGTGATGAAAGCGTATGCCTCTGCACTAGTTAATCTTGAATATACTTGTGGAATATGGGATATTCAGTTTTAAATTAAATCCTTCTCAATCTTTATATTTGTAGGGTGGGGTACAGATTCAGTTCTGTATCCCACCTTTTTCTAAATCTTTTTTGACATAAAAGGAACTTTTTGAGAGTTCCCATTGTTAAAGGAAAACTAGAACTTAAATATCTAGACTTTTTCTGTTATTAAGTTTGAATTTGTTACTTATGAGACTAGTTGATCATTTGATTGAACGAAGCCCATATGAACGCATCTTTCATGCCGTTATGTATGAAGTAGTAGGGATTATTACCAGTGCCCCTATTATTGCTCTCTTCTCAGGAAAAAATTTATCAGAATCTGGAATTATTGCTTTAATCGTATCCATAGTTGCTACTATTTGGAATTATGTTTATAACTACATTTATGACCAAATATGGTATCGTTATCGATTTAAAAAGAATCTGTTTGTACGCACACTTCACGGATTATTCTTTGAAGCTGGTTTAGTTTTATTTGCTGTACCTGCTGTAGCTCTTATTATGGGGCTAACCTTGTGGGAGGCTTTTAAGATAGAACTAGCTATGCTCATCTATTTCTTCCCATATACCATTGTCTTTAATTGGTTTTATGATAAGGGAAAAGCCTTGTTGATTACAAAACTTCAAGAAAGATGAGAAGAAGAAATAAAGGTTAAAAAAGAAAGTAAATTATTGTTTTCCAAGGCAATACTCTAAATCTGTTTTATCTTTACAAAAGAATTTAAACACAACACTATTTAAAAAACTCAAGAAATGAAAAAGAGACTAGTTGATCATTTGATTGAACGAAGTCCATACGAACGCATCTTTCATGCTGTTATGTATGAAATAGTAGGGATTATTACCAGTGCCCCTATTATTGCTCTCTTCTCAGGAAAAAATTTATCAGAATCTGGAATTATTGCTTTAATCGTATCCATAGTTGCTACTATTTGGAATTATATTTACAACTATCTATATGATAAATTGAGAAAGCAGTATCATTTTAGAAAGTCTGCTGCCGTGCGAGTTATTCATGGTGCAGGGTTTGAGGTTGGACTTGTATTTATATCCGTACCTATTATTTCACTCACTATGGGTCTCACTTTATGGGATGCTTTTAAATTGGAGTTTGCTATGTTGCTCTACTTTTTCCCTTATACCATTGTGTATAATTGGATTTATGATAAGATAAAATCTTATGCTATTGCAAGATTAGTTTAAACTGTTTACATTATTTCAAAATATTGAAGGCAATGCTATCTTTAAGATATGGCATTGCCTTTTTAGTTTACGTATTGATTTACTGCTGTATAACATGTTAAAGAATCTCTCAAGATCTATGGCTTTCCATAAATATTTTTCTACTTTTATAGTAGAAGTTAAAAGGTAATTAGTGTTTGAAGTCCTATTAAAACTGTCGTTTTTTCTGTGTTTGCTTAAAATTAAAGTGTTGGCTTCAAGCTTTTACCTACCACTAATTTGCCAATGCCATTTGGCATAACTTCTAAAGGTTTATTATTGTTTTATATGTGTATGTGAAGAGGGTGTTTTGAGTTTATTCTAATTTCTCAAAACACCCCCTTTCTTTTTTCTATCCTTTTATTTTGCCTCCATCATTATCTGGTTTTTAATGCTCCATGTTGCGAGAATTTCTATCTAAGAATATGACTTTTTTTATTTTTTTTGATAAATATGATTTTTGAGTTTAACACTCTAATTTACTGCTGTATAATAGTGAGATTGAAAAGTCATCGATTCATCATGACACCGACATGATAGTAACATGTCGGTGTTAAAGCGTGTTCATGTCGGTGTTAAGACATTTCTCTATCGGCATGATGTAAATAGTATAAGTTTATCTTTTTTATCCTGATAAGGTAGGCGAATTTATTCATCAAGAAGCAGCTGAGTCGGTATTCTTTTGGTATAAAATTCAAGTAGTAAATAATGATTGACGCTAAAGAATGAAATTATGTTTCTTGCTATCTCTTAGGAATCAAAAGTAGTTCTAGTTATTATCCTTTTTTTAGGAATATAAATGCTTTAAATGAGCCTTTTAGCACAAAATATGGCCTTAACTATATTTTATAGTTAGAAAGAACTATAAATATTAGTTTATTAATAATATAATTACGTTATTGTAATCAGTAATGATAAAATAAGAGTATAAAACAGATAGAATTATGAGTAAGATACAACGATTAACTGCACGAGAAGAAGAAATTATGGAAGTGTTTTGGAGTCATGGTGAGATGTTTGTGAAAGACATCTTAAAGATTCACCCCGAACCAAAACCTCATTTTAATACTTTATCTACTATCGTAAGAGGACTAGAAGAGAAAGGATTTCTTTCTCATCACTCTTTGGGTAATACTTATCAATACTATGCCCTAATTTCTGCAGAAGAGTATAGTAGTGGATGTTTAAAAGGAGTAGTTTCTAAATATTTCAAAAACTCTGCTTTGAGTGCTGTTTCTACTTTGGTGAAAGAAGAAGATATCAGTGTAGAAGATTTGAAGAAACTGATCAACTTAGTAGAGCAACAGAAGAAATAAAAAGTTTCAATTTTAAATCTTGTCAAAATAAAAGTATGATGACTATTTTAACCTACCTTTTTCAATCGAGTATTTGCCTAGGCATCTTTTATGTCTTTTACAAGTGGCTTTTTAGTAAAGAAACTTTTTATACACTTAATCGTGCTATTTTATGGAGTATGTTGATTCTCTCTTTTACTTTACCTCTAATCCCTTGGGATAGCTTCTTTACGATTTCGGGGATGGTGCAATCTTCCCTCTTCAATGAGGTGGTTTATTCTATCCGTTTAGATGAGTTGATCATTTCTGCCGAACAGACTACAAGTATTAACTGGTCGGATTGGTTGGTAGGCGTGTATTTATTGGGCCTGACACTCATTTTGTTACGTTTAGGAGTTGGATGGCTGGGTCTAAGTAAATTCATTAAACAGGGTAAGAAAAAAGTTCAAACAGATGGTACAAAGTTGATTACTCATACTGAAAGTACTCAAGGTCCATTTAGCTGGATGTCTTACATTGTATTGAGTGAGGATGATTTAGCTAATTGTGGAGAAGAAATATTGATGCACGAGAAAGCACATATTCATTATATGCATTCATGGGATATGCTAATACTGAATCTTATATTGATGGTACAATGGTTTAATCCAGCAGCTTGGCTTTTTAAGCGTGAGTTGGAGATAGTTCATGAATATCAAGCTGATGCTTTCGTACTTAAACACGGCATAAACGCACAAAAATATCAATTATTATTAATCAAGAAGTCTGTGGGTGACTACATGTTTAATTTGGCCAACAGTTTTAACCACAGTCATCTTACTAAAAGAATCAATATGATGTTACAAAAAGAATCTAGTAAATGGGCAAAGCTCAAGTTGATTTCTCTATTGCCATTAGGCTTCTTGTTGATACTCGGAATAGGAATTAATAGTTCATGTACTGAAGCCTCAGCACTAGGAGATAGTTCTGATGTTCAAGCTGATGCCAAAGAATTACCTCAAGTTACTCCAAGTACTCAAAAAGGAGAAGTGTTTGTAGTGGTAGAAGTTATGCCTGAGTATCCTGGAGGTCTTGAAAATCTAATAACTTTCTTGGGTGAGAATATTC
>NZ_DYYK01000106.1:0-3401 GCF_020741705.1 Bacteroides coprosuis | reverse complement strand
TCAATAATTCTAACTTGTAATATGTTTAAAGACATTTATAAGAAGATGGGATACGAAAGCAGACTACTAAGTCGTACAACAGAAGACGCAGTAACGGTTACTTCTGTATTAATACCCTGGAACTCATGCGGAATGACTCAAGCAACCGTTTTAAATGTTCCTACTGTTGTTTATCTACCTTATTGCTTCTTTAATCTTATCAGCCCTATAATGAGTTTAACAATAGCAGCAATTGGCTATAAAATAAAAAAGAGGGTAACCCATTAAACATAATCTATGATTAAATACTAATTTATATATCTTTATGTATCTTCGTAATATATAAATTTTGAATAACGCATAAATTATGAAACTAAATAAGGATATATACAGACTTTCTGTATTATTTATTATAGGATTATTTACCCTCTCATCTTGTGGAGATGACAGATCAAATGAGGCAAAAGAGCTACAAGAGGTTCAACAATGGATCTATAAAACCATGGAAGAACACTACCTCTGGAATGATGAAATACCTCCTAGAGAAAAACTTAATTTCTTTGAAGAACCAAAAACTTTTTTCGGAAAGCTATTAAGTAAAAATGATGGTAATGAAAATGGTCCTTATTCATATATAGAAAACAAAAATGACATTCCTTCGACTAGAGGTATTCCCCAAACAGAATATAGCTATGGAATTAGTTTTGCATATGTGACTATTAAAGATATTACTGGAGAATTTGCATTAGTTCAATACATCTCTAAAGACAAAAACTCTCCGGCATACAAAACCAACCTAAAAAGAGGAGATCTAATTTCAGAAATTGATGGAGAAAAAATTAATGATAAGAATATAACTAAGCTCCTTGGAGATGGTGAAATTCAGATAAAAACATCAAAAATAAGTGGTAGCAGCATTATTCCAGAGAAAACGATAAACCTAGAGGCTGCAAGAAAAATAGACGAAAATCCCGTATACATAGTAAGGAAACTAATAGAAAACAAAGTGGGCTATCTGATGTATAACCAATTTGAAAGAGGTAAAAATAATGATCCTGAAGATACTACTTATGATGACGCCCTTAAACAAGCAATAAGAGAACTTCAAGGAGTAGAAGATTTAATTCTTGATTTAAGATATAATAATGGTGGTTACGTTACGAGTGCCGAGTTATTAATATCGCTCATTGGACCACGTAGCATATTAGGCACAAAAATAGGCTATATGAAATCCAACAAAGGTGAAGAAACCTCTCTTGAAGCAAAAGATCATGGAATCAATTTAGATTTAAAAAGATTATATGTAATCACGAGTGGGACAACAGCTTCTGCTTCAGAACTAATTATAAACTGTCTTCGCCCCGATATACCTGTTCATGTGATAGGGTTAACTACTACTGGTAAAAATGTAGGTTCAAATCGATTTGTTTTCAAAAAACAGCCTAACTGGGCTATACAACCTATTACTATGCAAATCTACAATAAGAAGGGACAATCGGACTACAAAGATGGCTTCAACCCAGGTATATATGAAAGTGGAAAGCCAAATCTCACAAAAGAGAATTATATAATAAAAGAAAAACTACCCTTAGGAGACATAGGCAACCCTGAAACAGAACGTCTATTACAACACACACTAAGAATAATGGGGTATTCTCTGGATGGAGCATCTACAAGAACTACAGATACACAAGACATAAAAACTTATCAAATAAAAGAAATTGATAACTCTGCTAATAGGAGAAGAGCTAACAATTTCATCTTTGATTAATCTTTACTTATTAAAGAATTTATAAAAGAACAGGAGTTGATAATCAATGGAATTATTCCAATAAGCATGATTGTGAGCTCCTGGTCTTGATATAAAATCATGCTTAATTTTCTTCTCTACCATTAATTGATGTATTTCTAAATTGGCTTGATAAAAGAAATCATCTACTCCACAGTCAAAAATAATGGATTGATTACTCTTTTGGAATTGATCAATATATGTAGCCACAGTATATGTATCCCAAACAATACTATTATGAGTATAATCACCTAAATGATTACTCAAGTTCCAATTTGTCTTGAACCCTCTCAAATCTAAACCACCACTTGTACTCCCAACAGCCCCAAACTTATTGGGGTATCGCAATGCATACCAAAAAGCACCATGTCCTCCCATACTAAGCCCTGTTATAGCCGTTTTGCTTCTATCTTGAGACAAATTATACCTATTAGAAAGATAAGGTATCAGCTCCTTTATAAAATAAGACTCATATTGAGATTTTTTTAATTGAGGACTATCCCAATACCAACTATTTTCAGCATCAGGACATACTATCGTCATATCATATTTATCAGACCACTGAGGAAGATCTGATTTTATCTCCAACCAAGAGTTTTCATTACCACTATAGCCATGCAGAAGATACAATATAGGAGTTCGCTCATTGTATTGTGTAGGTCTAATTAAAATGACTTTCATCTCTTTTTCCATAAAAGAACTAGATATTGTCAAAGTATCAACTTCTGCAGCCAATAAGTCTACTTTCAGAAACAAGACAAGTATCACAGAAAATATTATTTTAAATTTAAATTTCATCTTTTGTATTCATTTAAATATTATATTATAGTACATTTATGTATTAATCAGACAATTATATATATCACATCTATATATACATGACGTGTTTTTATAATTAATTATAGTCACAATCATGAATTATATTGTGTTTTTTATAATAATATGTATATATTTGTAAGCACTAACTAACTTACATAATAATTACCAACTCTATCAGAGCTTTAGCAACTTCAACAAATAAGCACCAGTAGTTGTTGAAATAGCACTATAGAATGCGTAAAACAATTATCAAAAAGATGAAGACACTTTATATTAAAGAACACCTTGCTTGTTCTAACTATGTCTCAGACCACTACACAGGCTTTACAAGACATAATATAGAAGCCAATGAAGAGTTTGATATTGAGCAACACAACTTGCACTACTTACTATTTGTTCTCGAGGGAACAGTAGAAATACGTAGTGACGAGTTTGATTATCGTATATACAAAGCAGATACGATGGTTGCATTCTCTAAAAATAGCCAATTATCAGGAAAAGCTATTACAAAAGCAAAAGTTTATTTGCTTTGTTTTGACAAACACGTAAACGTTTGTGACAAACTAGTCCTTGAAAGTTTATATACCCAATTTCCAATAGAAAAAAATGAGTATTTAGGGCTACCTATTAAGGAAGGTATGAAACGCGTTCTTGATAGTATGGACTTCTATTTAGACAACAGACTTCAATGTATGCACCTACATACTATGAAGTTACAAGAAATATTCTTTGTTTTTAGAGGTTTTTATAGAAAAGAAGATATGATTAATTTCTTCTCTCCTATTTTGAATAAAACTGTAAATTTCAAAGATTT